>JACDEC010000185.1 GCA_013816645.1 Planctomycetota bacterium | reverse complement strand
CGGAAGCGCTGCGGCGCTACGACCCCGCGGGCGCAACAGCCGCCAGGTGCGGGCGCGGGCCCTGGCGATCTCCGCTGGCAGCTGCGCGATCGAGCTCGGCGCCGGCGCATCAGCCGTCCTCGTTCCCGGGGAGCTGACCATCGGCCGCCGTCGGGGGTGGTATGTCCCATTATGCCTGGCTGCCGGGTGGATTGCGGAAGTCCTGCCGGGTCAATGAGGTGCGTTACCCGCTGATCCTGGGCTCGGGTTTGCGGTGGCGCTGATCGCGGGGTATATTCCCACGATGGTCACCAACCGCGCCTTCACCTTGGTCGAATTGCTGGTCGTGATCAGCATCATCGCTGTGCTCGCCGCTCTGCTGATCCCGGCCATCGGCCTGGCCACCAGCGCCTCGCGCACCACCCAGTGCGGCAACAACCAGCGGCAACTCATCATGGGCTCGCTGGCCTACAGCGAACAGAACGGCGGCGCGGTGATGCCCTGCCAGTTGCGCGATCCGGGGACCGGCAATCAGGTCGCGTGGTGGCAGGAGATGATCCGCACCACCATCCAGGATACCGGCGCCCTGGCTCCGGCCGGCGCGCGTAAGGACGGCATCTGGCGCTGCCCCGCGGCTCGGGCCAAGACCGCGAACTGGCTGGATACGGCCACCTACGGCAAGAACTCCTGGAGCGGCATCGCCAATTGCGCGCTGGCACCGTACGAAGTGAACTACCCCGTCATCCATGAGCTGACGATCCAGAAACCCAGCGAGTTCATCTTCTACGCCGATTCGGAATACGATGGCAGCGGCTACGTCCGCGATCTCCACGCCTGGGCCGGCAACTGGATGGGAAATTACAAATACGGCATGGATTTCCGCCATCGCGGCAAGGCGGTGCTGGCGATGTACGATGGCCACGTCGAGAGCCGGGCGATGCGTCAGTTCACGTACTTCCAGAACAACGGCACCAGCGGTGCGCATCCCGATTTCTACAACGCCATGTATTTCAAGGAGTGGTACCACTCGGCGCAGTGAGCTCCGTCGCACAGCGCTCGGCGTGGCGCGTCCGATCAGCCGGCGCTCAGCCCCACCGCGATCAGCAGCGCGAAGATCGCGACCACGGCGTGGCCGATGATCCAGGCCATCCCCACCGGTCGTCGGCGCAGGCGTCTCGCCAGGATCAGGAGCCCGCTCACACCGACCAGCGCGAGCGGCACCAACCCGGCCAGGGCGATCGTCGCCGAGCGGCCCATGGTCGCGCGGATGGCGAGCGCGATGAGCACGCCCCACCCCGCGGCGCCGTGGATCAGCATCACCAGCAGCGGTGGCAGCCGCCCGAGCAGTGGCCGCAGGAACAGCCAGCAACCGCTGCACACGCACACCACCATCAGGCCCAGCGCCACGCCGAGCATCATCCGGTCCCCGGTCCGCTCGCGGTCGCTGCGCCGAGCCGGCGCAGCAGGTCGTTGGTGTAGAGCCCGCTGCTGTGGCCGTCGCTCCACAGGAAGCGGGTCGCGTAATTGCCGATCCGGGTGCTATCGAGGCAGGCGAGGTCGGCGGGGATGGTCGCGGGATCGAGCAGCGGGCGGCGGGTGATCTCGTGGATGCAGTGCGCGCACGGGCAGGCCAGGCGCAGGTCGCGCGCGCGATGGCGGTGGCTGGCACCGTCGCTCCAGCGCACGTTGACCACGTCCGGCGGGCCGATGGCGATGGTGGGCGGTCTGGCCATGGCTACCTGCTACCAGATGCCGGCCGTCGCACCATCGCGACCGGCCCGGCGCCCTCGGCACGGAGGTGCGCTCAGCGCTTGCGCCAGCGCTCGAGCGCTTCGGCGGCCACCGCCTTGATGGTCCGTCCCGCCGCGCGCACCTCTGCGGGATCGCAGCCCACCTTGGCGGCGATCCGTTCGGCCAGGGCCGGGGCGATGGCGTCCCACAGACCAGCGGCATCGAGCGACAGCGCGTGGTGGAAGCGGTCGCGATCCAGGTCGAGCGCGAAGGCCAGATCGAGTTCGCCCTGCTTGACCGCGAGGTAAGCGGAGAGAGCGGTGACCATGCGTCCGCTCAGGCCGCCGACCTCCGTGCCGCTGACCAGTTCCAGGCCGTGGCCGGCGATCCGATAATCCATGTGGATCATCCGCGGCTGTGCCAGGCTCCAACGGTCGACGACGTCGACATCGACGGTGCCCGCGCGCAGCCAGGCGCACGGTCCGCCGACGAAGGCGGCGAGCAGGTCGACGGGCACGCCGCGCGCCGTCCAGGTCGTCACCCGCCCCTGATCGGATGGGGCGCTGGCGATGGTGAACGGCGCGCACCACAGGCTGCCACGTGCCTGCGAGCGGAACAGCACGTCGAACAGCACCCACTGGCGGCGCAGCGGCTCGGCCTGCAGTTTCTCAACCACCAACGGGCCGCTCAAGGTCCGGCCGTCGCGCAGCAGGGTGACATCGACCTGGGCATCGGTGAGGGTGAAGCGCTCGATGTTGACCTCACGACTGCTGCGCACGGGCGGCGTTTGGGCGCGTCGGGGATCGCTATCGGCGCGCAGCGTGCCGTGCACGCCGGCCACCCTGGCTTGGTCCAGTTCGAGGCGGCCGCCCAGCAGCGCGAGCACCGCGACATCGACCTCGACCTCGGCGAGCCGCAGGTCGTAGGCGTCGCTGGCGCCGTCGGGCGAGCGCACGCGCAGGCCGGTCAGGCGCGCGGTTCCCGCGAAGACGTTGCACTGCGCGTGATCGTACGCGACCGCGATGCCGGTCCGTCGGCTCCAGCGATCGATGCCCCAGGCGAGGATGCGCTCACCGCAGCACAGCCCGGCCACCACCAGGGCCGCGGTCAGCACGAGGGTGGCGATCCCGGTGATGAGCAGCGGCCGACGCCAGCGGTGGCGCTGGGGAGCAGCAACCGCGGCGGCTGGAGCGGCGGCGTCGATTGCGGCGGCCCGGCGTGCGATGCCCCGCTGGAACCAGGCGGTGACCGCCCAGGCGACGAGCTCGAGGCACAGGGTGACCAGGCTGCCCAGCAGCGAGAGCGCCGCGCTGATCAGCGGCACGATCACGCCGGCGATCAGCTCGGCGAAGAGAACGAAGAGCGCTTCTATTAAGCGAACGTTAACAAACTACGGATGGCTGGCTACCGATTGTTCAAGTCATTGCTCGACAACGGATTGCATACACCGACCGCAGCTCAGTGCTGCGGTGCCACCACCGCCGGCGTCTCCGCCGGGGTCGCCGGGCGATCCTTGGCTTCGGGCTTATCGAGCAGGGTGCGCATGAAGGCGTACTCCTCGGCGAAGTCGTCGTCATCGGCGAAGCGCTCGGCCGCCAGCTTGGCGGTCAGCAGCGCGTGCTTGGGCGCGCCGTTGAGCGCCGCGCGCCAGGCGATCCAGAAGTACTTGGGCTTGTAGTCGATCTCGTCCTTCCAGCAGTTCAGCACCGTGGCGTACCAGTCGAGGGGCAGGGCGCGAGCGCAGTCGCCGAGCCACTGGGCGGTGTCGTCGCGCAGGCGCTTGTCGTTCTTCTCGCGGACGTAGCGCAGGCGTTCGCGCAGCGCCGCTTCATCCTTGGCGAGCAGCGCGCCGATCACCGCCGCGAGGTGGGCCTGGTGGTCGATGATCCCGGCGTCGAAGCCGAGCTTCTCGCAGGCCGCGCGGGCCTCGGCGACGCGCTTGACCAGGTCGAGGGCGAGAGCGGTGTCGACCTTATCGTGCTTGCGCGCGAACTGCTTCTGCAGCTCCTCCGCCCAGTACGGCACCGAGGCGCGGATCCAAGGTAGGTCGCGCGCGACCTGGGCGACGCCGCCGATGCGCGTGGTGTGATCGTACTCGGCCGACGCGGGCATCGCTGCGGCCACCACCAGGTCGCGCAGGCGCTCGTGGCCGAGCACCGCCGCGTAGAAGCGCGCAGCGGCGGCGTAGCGCATCAGCACGTCGTCGGGCTCGTCGATGTCGTGCATGGCGATGCGGTCGAGCCAGCGCTGGACGCTGGCGACGATCTGCTGCAGCGATTCGTCGCCGGGCAGGCCGTCGGCGGGCAGGTCCTCGATCAGGCCGATGCTGGTGATGGCGTACATCTGCTGCAGCCGGCGCAGCTGGTCGGCGTGCTCCCAGCGCTTGGGGTCGAAGCCGGGGCTCTTGAGCCAGTCGCCGACCTGCTCGATCTGCTTGGACATGTCGTCGAGCAGCAGCTGGCTGATCACCCGCTGGGCGAGATCGGGCGCGTCGCCCTCGACCAGGAATCCGGCGAGCTGGAAGCCGAGCTGCAGCTGGCGCGCGCCCATCTCCTTGCCCAGCGCGGGCAGGTCGACCTCGAGGATCGACTCGGTGACCGCGCGCGCCTCGTCGACCTGCTTGGCGTCGAGCAGGTGCATGACCAGTTCTGAGTTGGCGTAGATCCGGCTCTCGCCATCGGTGGTCGCGGCGAGCGCCTTCTTGTGGTACTCGACGGCGAGGTCGTACTGGCCGGTGAAGTCGTAGAGCCCGGAGAGCTCGCGGTAGTTCGCGGTGTCGTTGTCGCCGTCGGCGATCAGCTTGAGCATCTTGCGGATGCCGCGCTGGTAGGTCTGGAAGTGCCAGTCCTTCTGCACGTCGATCATGGTCTTGGCGTACTCCGGTTCGGCGAAGATGCGCCAGCTGAGCCGCCAGCCCGAGCGGGTGTTCTCGCCCGAGAAGCGCAGGAGCAGGCCGAGTCCGTTGGGATCGAAGTTGTCGCTCTCGTCGAAGCTGAGGTAGGCCTTGCGCAGCGCCTCGGGCAGCGACGGATCGCTGAATTCGCGGGGCTGACCGGTCTGCAGCACGTAGATGTGCCAGTCGTCGCCCTGCTTGTCGGCGTAGGCCAGCGCGGCGTGCGCGGGCAGGGTGATGATGTGGGCGGTGCGTCCCTGGTGCTCGGTGATCGCCTGGTAGAGCTCGGAGAGGTCGTCGCAATCGCCGCGGCACATGCCGCCGGCCGCGGTGGCCAGGGTCTGGTAGGCGGTCTGGTGGATGTCGCCCTTGACCAGCTTGTTGCCGATCAGCCCGGGATGCCGGCTGTCCGGGCTGTCGTAGACGTAATAGAAGAGGTATTCGCCGACCAGGTCGAGGTGGGCGGGGTCGGGCAGCACCTTGGCGGCTTCGCTCAGGAAGCGTTCGGCTTCCTCCGGGAAACCGTCGCGCGGCGGGGTCAGCGCGCCGTGCGCGGTGATCAGGCGCTTGACGTCGCCGTCGAGGCCGACGACCACCACGTGCGGCGGCAGGAAGTTCTCCACCACGTTCTCGTCGACCTGCGGGCCCTGATCGGGGAAGGTCGTCCGCCAGACCGCGGGATCCGCGGCGAAGCCCTGGTCCGGGCTCCACGAGGCGACCAGCGTGCTGCGGTCGTAGAGCCGCACCGCGGTGGCCTTGGCGGCATCGACCAGTGGATCGGCGCCGCTGGGCAGGTCCACGACCACGGTCAGCCCGCCCTCCTTGGCGCCCCACAGGTACATGGGATGCGGATGCGGGCACAGGTAGCTGGTGCGCGTCGGGGTGCTCAGCACCCAGCCGCCCTCGCCGAAAGCGTTGCGCACTTCGGCCATGCGCAGCTTGGGGCCCTCGAACAGCTTGACCGGTTTGAGCGCGGTGGCGGCGTCGATCGCGCTCTGCACGGCCTTGGCTTCGGGCGCATCCTTGAGCGCGACCGCCAGCCAGCCGTGGCGGACGACGCGGCGCGCGAACTCGGGCAGGACCTCGTCGTACTCGAACTTGCGCGCGTTGTTGGCGAGCGGCAGGCGGCCGATGAAATCCTCGAGCGTGCGCTTGCCGAGCGCTTCGAACGGCGCCTTGGCCAGGCTGGCCTTGGCCTTGGCAGCCGCGTCCTCGATGCGTTTGACGTCGGCGCCACGATCGTCGACGTCGACCGGCGCCTTGCGCAGCACGCCTTCGGACAGCACGCGCAGGTCGGCGGAGAAGAGGTGGATGCCGGTGATGATGCCTTCGGCGAGGGTCAGGCCTTCGCCCGGAACCTTCGCCGCCTGGGCCTGGGCGATCAGCTTGGGCAGCGCGGAGAGCGCGTCGAGGCGCTCCTCGCTCAGCAGCTTGCGCCCGACGGTGATCACGCCGATCTCGGTTTCGAGGCGCGCGCCGCCATCGGCCGCGGCGACCACCCGGTAGGAGCTGCCCTTGCCGTCGTCCCACCACAGGGCGTCGTTGCGATCGACCAGGCTGGCGATCGCCGCCAGCGCCGCCTTGAGGGTCGCCAGGTCGTCGGCCCCATCTGCGACCGGGGCGACCGGGGCGACCGGGGCTACCGGGGCGACCGGCGC
>JACDEC010000184.1 GCA_013816645.1 Planctomycetota bacterium | reverse complement strand
CCCGACCCCTGGCCCCCGGCCCCCGTCTCCGTCACTTCTTCTTCTTCGACTTGTCCATGCCCAGAGGGTCTGCCTTGCCGGCCCACTGGAAGTTGACGAATTGCGGCTCGCTCTCGCCGGCGTTGTGGATGACGTGCATGTGCTCGCGCACGCCGCGCGACAGGCGCAGCATACCGTCGGTGTCGAGCGTCTCCTCGATCTTCTTCACGCCCTGCTGCATGGTCAGCGGCTTGGGGACGCCGCCGAGGAACTTGAGCAGCTTGAACTGGTCCTCGTCGCACGGGTAGACCTTGACCTCGAGCACCATGAGCAGCGCGCGCTCGACCATGTCCTTGCGGATGAGCGTGGTCTCGGGCAGGGCGCGCAGGGTCTCGATGCCTTCGGCATTGAGCAGGTCGGCGAGGTCCATCTTGCGGAACGCGGTGTAGAGGTCGGCGAGCAGGTGCTTGAGGTCTTCGGCCTTCTCGCGGACGCGGTAGTACTTCGCGCCGAGCACGTCTTCGAGCTCGCGGACGGTGGCGACCCGCATGTCGTTCCAGTCGACGTACTCGTCACGGATGCGCTTGAGCGCATCCCTGGCGGCCTTCTCGGCCGCGCCCAACTCGAGGATCTGGTAGACCAGGGCCTCGATGAAATCATTGGTCTTGGCGGTCTTGCGCCGGCCATAGCGCTCTTCGAGCGCTTCGCATACCCGGTTCAGGTCGTTGGCCAGTGCGGATGAAGCAGGGGTCGCTGAGGTCTTGGCCATGCCGATTGGGCTCCGGGCGTATGGCCGGGCGGCGTCGAGCGCCGCCGGCCTGCTGTTGGAAGGGCGCGCATGCTAAATGCGGCCTAGCAGGGGTCAATTCCAGGAACCGGCGCTTTCTTCCCGCCGACGGCCTTTGCGAGGGCGCTGCGAACGCGTGACCAGGCCGCCGATTGCTTCAAGCGGGCCCCTACGGACAGTGCCGCGACCACGGGATGCAGCGATGACCGACCCCAATTCGCAGCCACCCAAACCATCAGCGCAAAAGCCGATCGAAGCGGATGCAACCGTGGTCAGCGACCTCAGTCGCACCCAGGCGACCCAGGGGAACAAACCACCGTCGCCTGGCGATGCCCCGTTCTCGGCGACTCAGGTGACCAAGGTCGGAGGGGTCAACGCCGTCACCCCTGCGACCCAGTCCAGCGACCGGCCCAGCCAGGTGCTCACCGACCTCAACGTCCCGGGCGCCGGCCAGCCGGCGGGCCGTGACAAGGGCGTGGGTACCCACACCAAACAGGTCTGGGGCGACTTCGAGCTGGGTGAATTGCTCGGGCGTGGCGGCATGGGTTCGGTCTATAAAGGTCGCCAGGTCAGCCTCGACCGCCCGGTGGCGATCAAGGTGCTGCCGCCGCACCTCTCCGAGAACGAGAACTTCCGCGCGCGATTCGGGCTCGAGGCCAAGGCGGTCGCCCGCCTGTCCTCGCCGAACGTCATCCAGGTCTTCGGCGCAGGGGTGCATCAGGGTCACCATTATTTCGCGATGGAATACGTCGAGGGCGAGGACCTCTCCCGGCGCATCAAGCAGGGGCTGCGTCCGAGCTACCGCGAAGCGCTCGAGCTCATCATCCAGGCGGTGCGCGGACTGGTCGCGGCCGGCGACCACGGCTTGGTCCATCGCGACATCAAGCCCGCCAACATGATGATCACCGGCAAGGGCGTGCTCAAGCTGATGGACTTCGGCCTGGTCAAGCTCGCGCGCAGCGAGGAGTCGGGCCTGACCATGGCCGGCACGATCATGGGCACGGTGAACTACTTCAGCCCGGAACAGGGTCGCGGCGAGCCCTGCGACCACCGCACGGACCTCTACGCCATCGGCGTGGTCTTCTATGAACTGCTGACCGGAAAGCTGCCGTTCACCGGGGCCGACGCGACCTCGGTGATCTACCAGCACATCCACCAGGCACCCAAGGCGCCCAAGGAGATCGATCCGAACATCCCTGAGGATTACCAGGCGGTGGTCCTCACGTGCCTGCAGAAGCGCGCGGACGATCGCTATTCCACCGCCCAGGCATTGCTGTCGGATCTCGAAGCGCTCCAGCAGGGGCGCTCGCCCAACACGGCGTTCATCGATCCCGCGGCGATCCGCGCTGGCGGAATGGTGGTGCGCAGCGATCCCTTCGCCAAGGAACGCCCATCGCGGGTCGGCATGGTGCTGGCTGTGCTGGCGGTGGTCGCGGTCGGCGCTGGGGCGTGGTTCGTCCTGCGTCCGCAGGACCGCTCCGCGATCGTGGGCAACTCCCCCGCGTCATCATCGACCCTGCTCAATCCGGCCGTGCAGCCCACCCGTCCCGATCGCGCACAGCTCCTCGAGGACGCCCGCGAGATGCTCGAGGCCGGTGCGTGGGCGACCGCGCGCGCGCGCATCGCTGCCGGTGCGAAGGGCGATCCGTCCGATGCAGAATGGGCCGCCCTCGCCAAGGAGGTCGATCGTCGCGAAGGCCAGGCGCAGAAGGCCTTCGCGGCCGGTGACCTGAACCGCGCCGGCACCTTCGCCGCGTCGGCGCAGGCCCTGCTCGGGGATTCACCGGAATTGGCCGACCTCAACCGCAGGCTCAGCGAACGCGAAGGCGGCGCGAAGCAGCGTCAACGCCTGCTCGACGAAGCGCGCAGCCAGCTGGGCGCGGGGAATCCGGCCAAAGCCGAGGAGATCCTCGCGCGCCTCGCGCTCGCCCTGCCCGACGACAGCGAGGTCTCCAAGGAATTGCGGCTGGCCGCGCACCTGCGCGAAGAGCAGTCCAGCCGCCAGTCGGCGCTGCGCGAGCAGCTCGAGAACGGCACCAAGGCCTTCGATCGCAAGGACTACGACGCCGCGCAGATGGCATTCACCGCGGCGTTGCAGCACGACCCGGCTTCGGTGGCGGCGAGTGACGGCCTGGCGGCGGTCAACCGCGCCAAGGAGATGGTCGCTGCCTTCGGCGTCCGCTTCCAGGATGCGCTCAAACGGCGCGATCTCGTCGAAGCCGAGCAGCAGCTCAGCGCCTTGCGCGAGGCCGCGCCGAGCAGCGCGGCGCTGCTGCTGGCCGAAAACCAGCTGCGCAACTCACGCCTGGTCGAGGACGAACAGCGCAAGCGCCAGGCGGAACTCGAGGCGACGCTCTCCGACAAGGCCAAGGCGGTGCTCGCGGTCATCGAGGATCGCAAGCAGGACATCCCGGCCATGGAGAAGGCGCTCGCCGACTTCCTGGCCAGCGCCGGCGGCGACCGGCCCGAGAAGGTCGCGCTCCAGGTACGCATCGAGGACCGTCGCCAGCTCCTGCGCCTCGAGTCTGGGCTGGTCGGACTCGACCGGGCGATGGCCGGCAAGGACGTCGCCGCCATCGCCAAGGTGGTGCACGACGCCGCGTTCGCCTCGGCGCTCACCCGGCTGATGGCCTACCCGGGCCTGGTGTTCGAATCGCGCGTCGAGGATTTCGTCCGCGACGGCGCTTCTGCCAAAGCGACGATCGCAATCCGTCATGCGCTCGACGTGTTTCCCGAACGCACTTTGATGTACCGCTACGATATCCGCGACCAACCCGACGGCTGGGTGATCGTCGCGGCCCAGCTCCAGCAATGAGCATCCCAACCAGGGCGCGCCGCAGGCACCCGAGGAACCGATCGATGTCACGTATCCTGGTCGCCTTGATCTTGACCGTCACCACTGCGGTAGCAGCGGACCAGCCGCTCGGGCAGATCATCTCGGTCGACGCCTCTTCGGTGGTGGTAGGTTTCGACGCGAGCGCGCGGGTGGCACCGGGAATGGTCCTGGCGATCTACGGTCCCGGCCGGGTCGAGAAGCATCCGCTCACCAAGGAGGTGATCGTCGAGCATCCCCGCCTGCTGGCCAAGGCCCAGGTCATCGCGATCCAGGCTGGCACGGTGACGGCCCGCCTGTCCGCCCGAGTCGGTGAGGGGGCTATCGAGAAGGGCATGGATGTGGTGCCGATGCCGAGCGACGCCGCGCCCAATGCTCCGCCCACGGTCGGGAACCTGGTCCCGGTCTCGGCGGCACCGCAGAGCGCGGTGCGCGTCGCCCTGCCCGTCGTCGCCCCCGATGGCGATGCGCTGTCGATCACCTGGTCGCTGGATGGACCGGTCGGTCGCCTCGGTCGGATCGGCGCTCGTACGACCACCCTGCCCGAGGTCACCTGGTACACGCCTGGCGCCGCGGTGTCCGGGACCATCACCGCGGTGGTGCGCGATCCGCTGGGGCATGCGACGACGGTCTCGGTGCCGGTCCAGGTCGCGATCGCGGATGAAGACCTGCGCAAGCGCAAGCCGATGCCGTTCCAGCGCGCCGCCGTGGACCGTCGGCCAGCGCGACTCGAACGCGAAGCCGGGGGGCGCTGGTGGGCGCTCGATGTCAGCAAGACCATCGGCGTCATCCGCTACGCCCCGGGTTGGCTGACTGAAGAGGGGTACAAGGGCGCGGACCTGCCGCGCGCGCCTGCGGCATTGGCGATGCACGAAGGCATCGTC
This sequence comes from Planctomycetota bacterium, assembly GCA_013816645.1. Taxonomy (GTDB): domain Bacteria; phylum Planctomycetota; class UBA11346; order UBA11346; family UBA11346; genus JACDEC01. The sequence continues at coordinate 1,787 of JACDEC010000184.1, read as the reverse complement.
GCCATCGTCGACACGACCGCGCGTTCGCTCGGCATCTTCGGATTCGACGGAGCCAAGCGCCGCATCATCAACGGTTTCGACGCGCCCACCGACGTGGTGATCGACGCGAATGGGGTGGCTTACGTCGCCGACCAGGGCGCCGGCGGGGTCGTGATGGTCGAGCCCGACGGACGGATCCGCGGTCGACTCGGCCGATCGGGGAAGGGTCCCGATGGATTCAGCGGCCTCTCCCGGCTGGCGCTTTCGGGAGATGGGTCGCTGGTCTGCCTCGACAGCGACCAGCGACAGGTCATGCGCTACGACCGTTTCCAGCGCCGGCTCGAGACCTGGGAGATCCAGGGCGACGCGAGGGATCGTCCCGCCGACATCGCCGTCCACCCGCGCGGCGTGCTGGTCCTGCTGTCATCGGGTCGCGTGCTGGTGTTCAATGACAAGGGCGTGGCCAGCGAGTCGCTGCCGGCGCTGGGAGCCAGCGGCTTGACCCAGGATCCCGAGACCATCGCCGATTCGATCTGCGTCGACGCCAGCGGCGAAGTACTGGTGACCTACCCCGGAGTGGGCCTGGTCATGCGCTACGCCGCGGACGGCAAGCCGAATGGCGTGCGCGGGGGACGCCTGCTCACCAACGCCATCACCAGCGCGGCTAGCGACGGCCGGATGTTCGCGCTCAACGAGGAACGCGACAAACTGCTAGTTATCGACAGCGACGGCTGGCAGGTCGGCCGCATCGGCGGTCTGGGCAAGGAACCGGTGGCGATCGCAGCAGGTGGAGACGGCCGCTGGGTGTACGTGCTCGACCAGGCGCGTTGCAACGTGCTGCGCATCTCCACCAGCGGCGCCAGCGACAAGCCGCTGGTGTTCGCCTCGGAAGGCAAGAACCCGGGCCAGCTCAGCGAGCCGACCCGGATCGCTGCCGATGATGCGGGACGCTGCTACGTCCTCGATCCCGATCTCGGCCGCGTTTCGGTATTCGACAGCGAGGGGAAGTTCCAATTCTCCTTCGGCTCGCTCGGCAAAGGCGCTCAGCAGTTCGCGGATCCGCGACTGCTCGCGGTCGCCCCTGCCGGCGATGCCTGCTACGTCTACGACTACGACAAGTTCGAAGTGAAGAAGTTCGCCCTCGACCACGCCAGCAGCCGTGCCAACCACGTCGGCAACGGCGGCGGCAAGGGCGACGGCCCCGGTCAGATCCGCAAGCTCGCCGACCTCGGCTGCGACCGCCTGGGCCTGCTCTACGTCGCCGACCTCGGTCGCCTCGACGTCCAGGTCCTGGATTTCCGCGGCAATAACCCGGTGTCGCTGCACACCTGGACATTCGAGGCCCTCGGCCGTGCGGAGGCCACCGCGATGTCGGTGTCCCCCGATGGCCAGTTCTGGCTGGTCGACGAGACCGGGATCTCCGGCACGAGTTGGTAGGGGGATAAACACACGTGGCTACGCGTGAATCCGCGCAGCATGCCGTGTGGATGTGCGCGCTGGTCGTGGCAACGGCGATCGTCCTGTATGTCGGCGCCTTCTTCTGCCTGACGACCTACAGACCAGATCCATCTCATTGGGCAGATGCACATTCGCGGATCTTCCCGAACGCATCGCTGATGACGTTCTGGACGCCGATGAGGCTTTACGACCGCTGGGCCAATCCGGCGACGTCGTGGATCGAACGAGATGACTCGCCGTAGCCCCGTCCTTCACAGGAAGGCGTGCAACTGCCGTCACTCTGGCCGGCACTCTCCGAAAACCGGCCTCGCGCCGTCAGCGCGGTGCAGATGCAAGGCGCCGACGACGAC
>JACDEC010000183.1 GCA_013816645.1 Planctomycetota bacterium | reverse complement strand
CGTCGTCGTTGCGATCGGTCCAGCAGAAGCGTTTGCCGAAGGACCCCTCCCACAGCGGTCCGCTGAATTTGCGGTTCCAATCCTTGTGGTAAGCCTCGTCGATGGTCTTGCCCAGGCCGACATTGCCGAATTCGGCGCAGTGCCGCCAGGCGCCGCCGGCGGCGCGCACGTAGAGCTTGACCATCGGGGCGTCGCGGGCGGTGGCGCGGAACTGGATGTATTCGCGGCCGTCGACGCGCGCGAAGCGCGCCAGCCATTCCGCGCCGGTGCCCAGCGCGTCGCTCAGGGCGAAGACCGGCCGCCAGGCCTTGCGGGCGGCGTCCCAGCGGTACTCGGTCCGCTCGCTGAAGGCGTGGGCGTGGTCGGCGGGATCGATTTGGCCGCCGGCCGCGTAGGCGGTGGTGCCGATCAGGTCGAAGGCCAGGGTGCCGTCGGTATTCCACACGCTGGTGCGCTTGGGCTGGTGCGAGCTCTCGGTCACCCACAGGCGACCTTTGCTGTCGATGGCGACCTGCGCGGGTTCGTGCATGCCGCGCTCGTCGAAGGCGCCTTCGGCGGGGCGTCCGCCGAGCTTGCCGATCGCCGGCTGCGGTTTGCCGTCGGCGCTGAACACCGCGACGTTCATCGCCGCGCCGCGCTGGCTGACGTGGATGCGCCCCTGGCCATCGACCGCAATGCCGTGCGGATCGACGAGGCCCTTGGCGAGCACCTGCGGCTTGCCGGAGGCGGTGTCGACGAGCAGGAGTTGATCACCCGCGGTGAGCAGCAGGCGCCCGTCGGCGCGGAACGCGCACGCGGCCAGCGATTCGGGCAGACCGGTCAGCTCCTTCAGCGTGTCGCCGGTCTCGGCGTCGAGGATCAGCACCATGCGCTCGCCGGCGACGATCACCGCGAGTTTGCCCGCATGGACCGCGATGGCGCGGCTGTGGGTCATGCCATCCTTGGCGCGGATCGGCAGATCGAGCACCGCTTTGCCGTCGGCATCGCTGCGCTTCCACGGTGCGTAGGTGCCGGTGCGCAGGTCGCAGCGCCAGACCGTGAAACTCCCGTCGTTACCATTGACATTGGCGACCCAGAGGATGGTGCCGTCGGTGGCCAGGCTGACCTTGCCGCCACCGAAAGCCCGGCGATTGGCCAGGCCCCACTGCTTGCGACCCTGGAGATCGACGCCGATCAGGTGCGGGCCGGCTTCGCCCATGGCGCAGGCGATGGCGCCGTGCTCGCCGGGACCGAAGGCGATCGCCTCGGGCGGCGTGTGGTCGCCGTAGAACGCGCCCTTGCCGTCGGCGGTGTTCCACGGCGGATTCCCGGGACTTGCGAAGCTGCCTTCATAGGTCAGGTGCAGGCCGTCGTGGCTGAGTCCCTTGACGGTGTAGCTGCCGGGTTCGACCAGTTTGCCCTGGTCGTCGAGCCCGTCCCAGCGGTCGGTGTTGGCGCCGGCCTTGCGCTCGGCGGCGGCGAGCAGGTTGCGCACCCGCTTGCCCTTGGCGTCGTCGATGGCCAGGGTGACGCGCTGGTCCTTGGCCAGGGTGTAGGCGATCGCCACCGGTCCTTCCGGCTTCTCCTCGACCAGCGCCTTCTCCCACGCCGGCGTCGGCAGGGTCAGCTTGCCGGATTTCTCGAGGAACACCGGCCCCCACGCATCGCGCGCGGTCCAGAAGAACTCGCGGCTGGTCTGGCCTTCGGCGAGGTTGTCGGCGTAGCGGTGCACCGGCCAGTCGGCTTCGCCCCACAGCAGTTCGACGCCGCAGGAGAAGCGCTCGCCGACCGCGGCGCGTCCGCCGCTGGTGATGAGCTTCCAGGGCAGCTTGATCTCCTGGACGTAGCCCTTGCCGTCGGCATCGGCCTTGAACGCCATCTCGGCGCCCTGTTCGAGTTTCCAGCCCTCGCTGCGCGACAAGTTGAGCGATCCACCGCCGAACGGCTCGGTCAGGCTCTTGCCGTAGTCGAGATTGATGAACGGTTCCTGCTTCTTGGCGAAGCACCAGGCGGTGACGTGGCAGATACGGTCGGTGCGCACGCGCAGCTGGACGCTGTCGCCCGCCCAGCCCTTGTCGGCCTGGAACTGCGGGTCGTGGCTGTTGCCGAGCGGGATCGGATCCTTCCAGCTGATGGCGACATAGAGGTGCTCGGCGTCGTGCATCATCGCCACGCGCGCGGAGTAGATGTCCTTGAGCGACTGCACGTCGTAGCACATCAGGGTCTGGCCGCTGAGGTCCCAGTCGGCGAGGTCGCCATCGACCGCAACCGTCCCAGGCGACGGAACCGCGTGGATGCCGTGGTTGTCGGTCTGGGCGGCGATCAAGCTGGCCATCGGGAGGAGGAGCAGGGCGACGGCACGGTTGCAACGCATGGAGACTCCTTGAGCAGTCATCAGGTACGGACGACCCGTCCGGCTGCGTCAAGACACGTTAGCCTTGGTTCATTTGATCGGTGAAGTGATATCGGTGGCTGCCAAGCGACGTGTCTGCGATGCCTGCCCTGAACGCCGCGCGAGCGCGGTCCGGCCAGCCCGATCCTGATCAGGTCCGTCGCCCGTGCGTTGGGCGCTCGGCCCGCCAGACGCCGTCCTCGCCCGGGTTCCGAGCAGCGACCTCGGCCTCGAACTCCGCGGGTAGGATCAGGTCCTCGACCCGCTCGCCCATCCGCTGTTGGTGCAGGGCGCGGAACGCGGTCGCGAGGATCCGGCGGACGTCGAAGCCGATGCGCGTGTAGCGCATCGGCTCGCTGTAGCTGCCGGGGAAATTGGCGTGCGCGACCACTTCGACATCGCGGGGAGCGGTCACGCCGGCGTCCATCAACCCGTAGATCGCCTGCTCGACCAGGTTGTCGTCGAGGACGATCAGCGCGTCGGGACGCGACTGGGCGCCGCCCTGGAAGAGTAGGTGCGCGCTGGCGCGGGCGGACGCCGGATGGTCGGTCGCGGCCCACTGGATCCAGTATGGCCGGGCGTCCAGGCCGTGCTTGGCGGCAGCGGCGAGCACCTGATCCGGTAGCGCCGCGTCGTAGCCGGCGATGACCGCGACGCGCTTGCGCCCGCGATCGCGCAGGTGGGCGCACGAGCGCTGCAGCAGCATCTTCGCGTCGAGACCGATCGCGATCATGTCGCCATCGTAGGTTCCGCGGATCATCAGCGCAGCGCGCGGGAGATCGGGCGCGGTGATCAAGGGCGAGGCGTAGAGCTGCCAGGGCTGGTTCGCGAAGAATACGCCAGCCAGGCGGTGCGCGGCGGCGTCGTCGACCAAGCGGCGATGCTGGGCGTTGTCGGCGCGCATGTTGACGCCGTCGTAGATCGTCACCCGCGGCGAGGGACCCGCAGCCAGCGCACGGGCCGCATCGGCCAGCGTGGACAGGTAGCGGCTGGTCGCGCGACCGAGTTCCTGCTCGAAGACCAGGCCGAAATGGTGGAGGTGCGGCGGGTATTCGACGACGAAGGTGCCGAGGGTTCCGCGCGCGACCAGGAAGCCATCGGCGAGCAGGACATCGACCGCGCGCTGCACGGTGGTGGTGCTGGCGTCGTACTGCTGCTGCAGCTTCGCCCGCGTCGGCAGTCGAGCGCCCGGGCGCAATCGCCCGCTAACGATCAGGCGGCGCAGCTTCTCGGTGATGTCGCGCTGCTTGATCGGCGGGCGGGTCCTGACACTGGGCATCGCGACAGGATATCGCCAGGCGCGCTGCCGGCCATAACCGGTCGCGGTCGGGAAGGCTCAGGGCCACCACTCATTGCGCTACAAAAGGACTTATAACGAATCATCACCATGGCTCGATCCGCGGACTGTTAAGAGCAGGATTGGCATTTTAGCGTGGTTTGGTGGAGAGAAATCGGGGAAATGACGCGAAATAAAATGGTACGTCACTTGATTCGCAACTATCTGTTATGATAGTGCAGTAAGATGAAGGCCTCTTCCGCGACACTCCTTTGCTAGGATGGCCATGCAAACGACCCTCTGCCGGCGTTCGTCGATCGCCTACCTGCTCGTGACCGGGTTTGCATCGCTGCTGTGCGGCGCCGATGACCAGGGCTCGGCGCTGAAGGCGCTGAAGGCGCTGACCGGTCGCGCCACCCGGGTGGTGTGGGTCCAGGACGCCGGGCCGACCGCCTGCGTCTACGTCGAGAAGCCGACCGTGCTGCTGATGGGCATGGACAGCGCCGACGGCAAGGGCGAGCGGGCGATCATCCCGACCCCGCGCTCGGTCTACAAGCCGATGCTCACCGCCGATGGCAAGCGCGTGGTGTTCCATGACAAGGTCGACGGAAAGGTCTATGTCGTCGGCTTCGACGGCAGCGGGCTCCGCAGCGTGGTCGACGATCTCGGGATCGAGGATGTGTGGACCGATCCGGAGGACGGCGTCACCTGGGTCTACGGGATCCGCAACGAGCAGCGCGGGGGCCAGCAGGTCGGTGCGCTGAAGCGCTTCCAGCTGGACAAGCCGGGCGCCGGTGAACTGGTCTGGGACAAGACTCCGCTCGGCCATTTCCAGCTCTCGGGCGACGGCTTGGCGGGCTCCGGAGGGAGCAGCAACGGGCAGGGGATCTTCCGACTGCCGAACGACAGCTTCACCGCTCCTACCGGCGGCTGCTGGCCGTCGATGTGCCCCGATGCGACCGAGCGCTTCTGGGTATTCAGCGGAAACCACCGCTGGACCAACATGTACCTGCCGTTGGAGCCGGGTTCCCGGCAGTTTTCAGGCTTCTCCGTCAACTTGGCCGAAGCCCCGGCATCCCCGGCAATGTCGAGGTCTACCATCCCCGCTGGAGCAATGATCCCCGGTTCATCGTCATGACCGGGCCCTACGCCTCGTTCGACTGGAAGAGCGACGCGAAGATCACCAACGAGGTCGCCGCCGGAGTGGAGGTCTACCTCGGGCGCTTCTCCGAGGATTTCCGCAAGATCGAGGAATGGATCATGGTCACGCACAACCAGCGTGGCGACTACTTCCCCGACGCCTGGATCGAACCGAAGGCCGAGGCGCGCGCCAAAGCCAAGCCGCCGAAATCAGCGGCGACTCCCGCGAAGGCCAAGGCCGAGGCGAGCGACGAGGGCTTGCAATTCCTCTTCACCGACCTCGGCGCAACCAACCAGACGCCGGAAGCCGACGGCAAGCGCATCCGCCTGTGCGGGCTGACCTTGACCGGACGTGCGCGTTACGGGCGTTCCGGGGTTTGCGAGGTCACCGGTGGCGTGGCCCTGGCGAGCCACGCCGAGCAGGTGATCCAAGCCTGCCGTACGGCGGGCGCGTTCTCGCTGTCGTGCACGGTCATCCCCGCAGCGGCGCAGAACAGCGATCCCGCGATCATCGCCGCGTTCGCCGATGCGACGGGTAAGACCGACCTCGCGTTGATCCAGGCTGGGGGACGGCTGTTCGCCCGCCTCAACACCAGCAGCAGCGGTGCGAGCGGAGCAACGCTGGATCTCGGCGAACTGGTCGCCCTCAAGCCGCTGCACGTCGCGGTCACCTTCGCGGCCGGCCGGATGCGCTGCTACCTCGATGGCCGGCGAGCATTGGTCGGCGAGGAAGTGCCCGGCGACCTCAAGGCCTGGACCGCCAAGGCGATCCGCTTCGGTGACGACGGCAGCGGGACTCGGCGGTGGTCCGGCTCGTTGTGCGACCTGGCGATCCGCAGCCGCGCGATCGACGCGTCCGAAGCGGCGGCGCACGCCGCGCAGGCCAGCGAGCGCGCAAGGAACCGCGCCCCCGCGGCGCGGGCGGTGGTCGATGCGGTGATGTCCGGGCACACCCCGGCCGCGGATCCCAAAGCGATCGCGCCCTACGTGCGCTGCCTGTCGCTCTCGACCTACGACGTTACCAGCGTGGTGGAAGGCACGCTCGACGCGAAGCGCATCGCGGTGTGGCAGTGGTCGGTGATGGACGGCAAGCGCCTGCCGGAATACGAAGCGATGAAGGTCGGCGCAACCTACCGCATCGTGCTCGAGGCGTTCAGCGATCACCCCGAGCAGGGACCGGAACGCCAGACCAACACCCTGGAGGACACCCTCGATCTGCCCGAGTTCTACGACATCGCCTTCGCGACGCCGCCGGCCCCCATGGGCGCGGAGGTGCGTTGGACCGGCGCCGACAGCGACAACGCGGTGTGGGCGGGAGCGGGGGCGTCGCCGTGGTCGAAGATCGGCGGACCATCGGTCAACGATGTCGCCGTGTTCGACGTCGCGCGCGCCAAACGCACCGTGACCATCGACAGGCCGACGGTCATCGGCGCATTGACCATCCGTCAACCCGCGGCGGCGCCGGCCAACGTCCTGGTCGTCAAGGCGCCGCTACGCATCGGTGGCGGCGCGGCGCCCGCGCTGGCCACCGT
>JACDEC010000182.1 GCA_013816645.1 Planctomycetota bacterium | reverse complement strand
CCCCCGCCCCCCGTCCCTCCACGATGCGACCATGCCCTCCCCCATCCCCGTCGCGGTGCTCGGAGCGACCGGCTATGCCGGCGAGCTCGCGGTGAAGATCCTGCTCGGCCACCCCGGTTTCGCTTTGGTGCACGCCGGGTCCGACCGCCTGCACGGCACCCGGCTCGCCGACGCCGTCCCGGCGTTCAGCGGCGAGACCGAGATGATGCTCGCGCCCGACACACCGGCGGCGCTGCGCGCCTCGGGCGCCCGGGCGGTGGTGCTGGCCAAGAAGAGCCCGGACGTCACCCGCGTGGTCCCGGAACTGCTCGCCGCCGGGATGCGCCTGGTCGACATCGGCGCCGAATTCCGGCTGCGCGATCACGCCGCGTACCGGAAGTGGCATGGCAAGGACGGCGAGGAGCACGCCTGTCCCGAGCTGCTGAGCGAGGCAACTTACGGACTGAGCGAGATCAACACCGACGCGATCCGGCGGGCGCGCGTGGTCGGCAATCCCGGCTGCTACGCCACCAGCGTGCTGCTGCCGCTGATTCCGCTGGTGCGCGCCCGGCTGCTCGACGTGAACGCGCCGATCGTCGCGGTCTGCTACAGCGGACTGTCCGGAGCGGGGAAGAAATACAGCGAGAGCACCAGCAACCTGTTCTGGGCGATGAACGAGAACTTGCGGTCCTACAAGCAGGTCGGGCACCAGCACGTCGCCGAGATCGACCAGGAACTCGCGGCCGCCGCCGGAGCCGGGCTGCATTGCACCTTCGTTCCCCACCTCGCGCCGATCACCCGCGGCATCCATTCGACGATCACCGCGACGCTCGCCCCCGGCGTCGACGCGGCCGCGGTCCTCGCCCAATGGCGGACCACCTATGCCGGTCGCCCGTTCGTCCGGGTCCGCGCGCAGGCCAAGGATGTCGAGGTCGCCAACGTCACCGGCAACAACTTCGTCGACATCTCCGCGGCAGCCGACGGGCGCACCCTGATCATCGTCAGCGTGCTCGACAACCTGGTGAAGGGCGCCAGCGGGCAGGCCATCCAGAACCTCAACCTGATGTTCGGGCTGGACGAGAGCGCCGGCCTGCTCCACCGGGGCCTGTAAACTTCCCTTCCGGTGCGCAGCCGCATAGTCGCGGGACTCCACTGCCCGTAACCGCACCGGAAATACCCATGCGCCTGATCCCGCTCGTCGCCGCCCTCGCCATCACCGGCGCCTGCGCCGCTGAAACCGCCCCGCTCGCCGAGATGGCGATCAGCGACGGGCAACGCCTGGTCCAGCACTGGAACGCCTCGGTGATGGGTCGGATGTGGAACGATCCGCTGCTCGCCGATCTGCGCGCACGCTCCGAGGCGAAATTCGCCGAGGTCGAGGCGGACAGCGAACTGCCGATCCGCGATACGCTGCTCGCTTTGCGCAGCGCCGGCCTGCGCATCAGCGGCTTCAAAACTTCTGAGAAGGGCACTGGCCCCGAACCGCTGATGGGCTTCCAGCTCGACCTCGGCGAGCGTAGCCGCGCGCTCTTCGACCTGTGGATGCAGCGCGAGGGTGAGGCCGCCGCGGTCCCCGGCGCCGCCGCGGCGTTCACGGTGAAGTCCGACCAGGCCGCGACCATCGCGCTCTTCGACACCGTGATCACCGGGGGCAATCTCGGCGTGCCCGCCAAGCCGGCTGCGGTCCCGGCCGATCCCGCGGACATGACCTGGGCGGTCGACAGCAAGCAGCTGATGCAGGCGCTCTCCGCGGTCACTCCGGAAGCCGACCGCGCCGATTTCGAAGCCGGCCTGGCCGTCGCCACACCGTATTTGCGCAGCTACCGCTACGATCTGACCGTGCTGCCCGAAGGCATGCTCGAGCGCGTCCGCGCCGACGGCGGCATCGACTTCCTGATCCCGGTCGACCCCGCGGTGGTCGGCCGCCTGCCCGCCAACACATTGCTGTCGTTCGCGGTCGGTGTCGACGGCGAGAAGCTGTGGGCGTCCCTCCGCGTACCGGTGCTCAGCGCCTTGGCCAAGCAGACCGGCGGCAGCGACCTCGACGAGGCCGAAGCGTTGATCGACAGCCAGCTCGGCGGCGTCGGCATCGACCTCGGCATCGCCGAACTGCTCGGCGGCATCCGCGGCACCGCCCAGTTCGCCGTCACCCAGGCGGCACCCTTCCCTGGATTCAGCCTCATCCTGCCGCGCTCGCCGGGCATGGACGCGGCGGTGATCGCGCTGCTCGCGCAGATCCAATCCGATCCGCCCGCCGAAGGCGACAGCACTCAGGTCCAAATTCCCGGGATGCCCTTGCCCTTGAGTCTGGCGCGCGACGCCGGCACCTGGCTGGTCAGCAGCGACGCGCTACTCGGCAGCACCTGGGTCTCTGGCGCGGCCGGCGGCTGGAGCGACGCGCCGGCCGGCAAGCTGGCGCTGGCCAAGGCCGGCGACGGCGCGGTGGTGATCGGCGCGAGCGACACCCCGGCGATCGTGCAGATGATCTCGCCGTACCTGGCGATGGCGCTGGGCCAGGCGCCGGACATGGAACCCAAGCAGCGACAGAACGTGCTCAAGGCGGTCGAGAAGCTGGCCTCGCTGGCTTCGACCGGATACGTGTTCGCGCGCGGGGGCGCCAATTTTGAAGCCGAGGCGCGCGGCCTGTTCGGCGCATCGATGGTGCCGCTGATGGGCGCGGCCATCGCCATTCCCAACCTGCTCGAAAGCCGGGTCACCGCCAACCAGAACGCCGCCGCCTCCACGCTCAAGAGCGGCGTATTCCCCGCGCAGATCCAGTTCCAGGGCGGCGGCTACTCGGACTCGAACGAGGACGGGCTCGGCGACTATGGATTCTTCGAAGAACTCAGCGGCGCGACCCCAGTTGGGGGCGTCGAACTCAATCTGATGGACGCATCCTTCCAGGCCCATGAGCCCGTGGTCAACGGCTACCGCTACCTGATGTTCGTCAAGGACGACCAGAACGGCGCGGTGTCGAGCATCGATGGACGGCGCACGGTCAAGGGCAACGCCGACCAGTTCGTCGCCTACGCCGTTCCCGAAGATGCCGAACAGGGCCGCAAGATGTTCGCCGTCACCACCGCCGGCACCGTCTACACCACGCCCTTCACCGGCGAGATGCCCGACTGGAACGCGCTGTGGGGCGGCGGCGACAAAGGCTGGGCCGATCAGCCGGTGTGGCAGCCGTACCGACGCTAGTCTGCGTCCATGCGCACCGCCGTCCTGGTCCTGCTCATCGCCCTGGGTGCTGGTCTGCTCGGCGCGTGCGGGAAGAAACGTCGCTACGGCGACGAGGGCGGCACCCCCGTGTCGTTCATCATCACCCTCGATCGCGCCTTCGTCAGCGGCATGCGCAACCGCCAAGGGCGTCTCGGCGTCGGTGCCGGCGTCGGCCTGGGCAGCGGCGGGCACAGCAGCGTCGGCGGCGGGGTCGGCATGTCCTTCTCGGCGACCACGGTCGACATCTACGGCGGCGAGGGCCCGGGCGAAGGCCAGATATTCCGCCACGAGATCGGCTGGGGTGAAACGCGCTTCAGCGTGCCACTGATGCCGGGCAGGGTCCTGCACATCACCGTGCAGGCGACCGGTGGGCGCGAAGGCTGGGAATGCGTGGGCTCGGTCACCATTCCCGCGACCGGCAGCACCGTGCACCTCGACCTCGGCGAAGCCGGGCCAGTCCTGCGCAGCGAATGACTTTTTGTCTGTCGCTCGCTGTCGGCTGCGCCTCCTGGCTCGCTCCGCTGGGGGGATGGTCTCCTCGAAGACCTGGGCAGGGCCCCAGGTCTTCAACCCGGCAGCACGACTGCAGGCGCAAGGCGCCGGAGGTCGTGCGAGAGGGCCCCAGCAACGGCCTTGCGGGCCTGCTCCCCAGCTCTTGCTCGCTGTCGGCTGCTCCTGGCTCGCGGCGAGCCTGCCGCTACAGTCAGCGCGCCGTGAAGCAGCAGTAGGCGAATCCAAGAATGGTCAGTACGGGCATGAAGCGCTACCGGGTGCGGACCGCCGCGCAGTCGGCGCTGATCGGCGACCAGCAGCGCACGCCGATCGATGCCGTCGAGCTGTTCGGCCGACGGGCGCCCCTGCGGCTCGAGATCGGCTTCGGCCACGGCGAATTCCTCAGCCAGATGGCCGCCGTGCATCCCGACGAGGACTTCATCGGCGTCGAGCACAACGATCTGCGCGTCACCAAGACTGCGCACAAGAGCCTCAAGCTCGATGCGCACAATGTCAGGCTCTTCAACGACGAGGCGCACCGCTTCGTCCGTTTCCGCATCGCAGCGCAGAGCCTGGCGCGCTGCTACATCCTCTTCCCGGACCCGTGGCCCAAGCCCACGCACCGCCGTCGACGCCTGATGTCGCGCGCCTTCCTGCACGACCTCAGCCGGGCCATGGCGCCAGGCGGGCTGCTGGTGTTCGCCTCGGACACCCACAATTACGTATTCCAGGTGCTCTCCAACCTCACCACCCTGCCCGGGTTGTGGACGAATCGCTACCAGCCCGCTGGTTACCGTTTCGACATCCCGACCCGCTTTCCCACGTTGTTCGAGCGCTATAAGAAGTCGGAAGGCTGTTCGATCGGTTACGTGCTGCTGGAGCGGACCGCCAACATCCCGACCGAGCAGCTGCCTTGGCGCGAGCCGCAGCGGATCATCGAAGACCGAAGCTAGACCAAGTCGATACAACCTGGGCGCTGGCGCACTTGCGGGGTCAGCAGTCCCTATAGCATCCGACCCCATGCATCACGCTTCAGCGCGCACCGCCATCACCCGCATCCTCGCGGGCGAAGGCTTCGGCGAGCAGGCCCTCGCGCTGGTGCACGCAGCGTGCTTGTCCTCGATCCCCGGTTTCGACGAAGCGCTGCACGACACGATGCTCGCGCGCTCGCTGGCCATGGCGAGCGACGCAGCCGGTGAAACCGCTGGTGCTCCTGCGCTCGCGGTGCCGACCACGCCAGAAGAGCTCTGCACCCGGCTCGCGCCTGCGATCGCCGCCAACCCCGCGCAGATCGGTCTGCAACTCGCCTGCCTGCACGCGCTCGCCGAACTCTGGCCGCATGTCGCATCGCACGAACGGCCACGATTGCTGCAACGATTCCTCGCCAGCGCCGCATCGCGCCAGGCTCCCACAGCGAGCATGGTGACGGTGGCGCAGCTGCGGAACTGGGCGCGCGACCTGCCGACCTGCAGCGGCGATGTCCGCCCGAGCGTGGCGAGCCTGAAAGGGCTGCTCAACGAATCGCAGCCCAACCTCGCCTACCGCATCCTCGCCGAGCATCTCGGCTGCGAGATGGACCTGGCGACCTTGAGCTGGGTCCTCGGCGCGCTCGGCGTGCAGGTCCTGCTGCAGGTGCGCGATCCCGCAGGCATCGCGGCGATGACGCTCGCTGGAACGGTGGCGAGCGAACGTCTGACCGGATTGGTCCCGCCCGAGATCCACGCCGCCCTGGTCAGCCAGCTCGCGCACCAGTTGTGGTGGTGCCGCAACCGCGCCGGCCTGCCGCAGATCCGCGGCTGCCTCGACACCACCCAGCGCCCGTTCGCAGAGGCGATCAGCAGCGGCGACATCACCGGAGCCCAGCGCGCGGCGCGCGCGGCCAGCACCCGCCCCGAGGGCTTCTGGACGGCGACCTGGGAACAGCTGTCGGCCGCCATCAACCTCGACGACCGCGCCTGGCTGCGCGCTGTGACCATCGTCACCGCCACCGCGTGGCGCGCCGGTGACGCGGCGCTGGCACCGGATGACGCGGCCGCCTTCGGCGGTGTGCTCGCCGACCTGCGCTATCATGCCAGCGAGCTCACCCCGCGGGCGCTGCACGCCCTGGTCTAGGCTCGCGACCCTCTCGGTGGGATCGACCCGCCGTCTTGCATCGGTCCATCAACATGGAACGATGCCTCCGTGGACAACCTCGGCGACCATCTCCGCCTCTTCGCCGACGATACCCGCCTGCGCATCCTGCACCTGCTGGCCACCGAGCCGCTGACGGTCGCTGAACTGCAGGACGTGCTGGAATTGTCGCAGAGCTCGATCTCGGGCCATCTCGCCAAGCTCAAGCATGCCGGGCTGATCCACGACCTCGCCGAGGGCAGCGCCCGCCGTTACCGCATGCGCGAGGACACGCCCGAACGACTCGCCGCGGCCTGGAAGGCGGTGCGCGAATTATCGCTGACGGATCCGCGTCACGCCGCCGACCGACACCGCCTCGACGAGGTCCGGGACGGCGGCGATTCCTGGGTCGAGCGCATGGCGGGCAGCCTGCACCGCGCTTACGCGCCGGGGCGCACCTGGGAGAGCCTGTGCCATGGCATGGTCCAGTTCGCGCGCTTCGGTCGCGCCGTGGACGTCGGCG
>JACDEC010000181.1 GCA_013816645.1 Planctomycetota bacterium | reverse complement strand
GAGCACGGCGTCGACCGCCTGTTCGCGGGTCAGCGGCAGGAGCGTCTCGACGGCCGCGGGGGTCGCGCCGAATCCGGTCCGGGCGAGCAGGTGGCAGGCCTCGCCGCGATCGAGGGCCGCGAGCGAGACCATGCTCAGCAGGGTCAGCAGGGCGCTACGCATCGGTATTCCTTCCTGGAACGATCGGAGTTCGACACCTGAGGAGGTACGGTCCAGCCCCGACCCGCTGTGTGGGGATTGCCGACACGAGTGACACGCTGCCGCATCCCCCGTCTGCGGGAGATCAGGCCTCGGAGGCGTCTGGCACGGCATCCTCGTCATGCCCGAGCATATACTCGCTCGGCGTCCATTCCGGGACCAGGGCGGCGAGCGCCTGCAGCAGGCGCCCGGAGTCGTCCCGGGTGGCTTCGCTGAGCAGGCGCTCGACCGCCGCCGCCACGGTTCCCGCGTCGACCCGCGCCGAGCGCGCGACGGTCACGCCCTCGACCGCGGTGCCGCGCTCGCTGTCGGATTTGATCAGTTCCTCGTAGAGCTTCTCGCCCGGTCGCAGCCCGCTGTAGGCGATGGTCACGTCGCCATCGGGCACGTGGCCGGTCATCCAGATCAGCTGCCGGGCGAGGTCGGCGATGCGCACCGGCTCGCCCATGTCGAGAATGAAGACCTCGCCGCCTTCGGCCAGGGCCCCGGCGTGCAGCACCAGGGTGGCCGCCTCGGGGATCAGCATGAAGTAGCGGGTGACGTCGGCATGGGTCACCGTCACCGGACCGCCCGCGCGGATCTGGGCGAGGAACTTCGGCACCACGCTGCCCGAACTGCCGAGCACGTTGCCGAAACGCACCGCGCACAGCGTCGGCCCGCTGCCGATACGGCTCTGCAGCAGCAGTTCGCAGACCCGCTTGGTCGCGCCCATCACGTTGGTCGGACGCACCGCCTTGTCGGTCGAGATCAACACCAGGCGCGCGCAACCCGCGGCCTGCGCGGCATCGAGCACGTTGCGGAGGCCGCCGACATTGTTGCGGATGGCGTACGCCGGATTCAGCTCGACGAGGTGGACGTGCTTGCAGGCCGCGGCGTGGAACACCACGTCGGGCCGGTGACGCAGGAACACCGCCGCGGTGGCCTCGCGATCCTTGATATCGAGCAGCACCGGGGCGATGCGCATGGTC
This sequence comes from Planctomycetota bacterium, assembly GCA_013816645.1. Lineage (GTDB taxonomy): Bacteria > Planctomycetota > UBA11346 > UBA11346 > UBA11346 > JACDEC01. The sequence continues at coordinate 5,163 of JACDEC010000181.1, read as the reverse complement.
GGGTACATCCCGACGAGCTGGTCGTGGATGAGGTAGAGGTTCGGCTCCGACGCCTCGACCAGCACCAGCGCGGCCACGCCCTGGGTGGCGATCTGACGGCACAATTCAGAGCCGATCGAGCCACCGGCGCCGGTGACCAGTACGCACTTGCCGGCGAGCATCGCCTGCACCGGCCGTTCGTCGAGCTGACGCACCGGACGACGCAGCAGATCCTCGAGCGCAAGGTCGTCGACGACCACTGCGCTGCCCGCGTCGAGCATCTGCCCGGTGCCCTTCACGACCTTGACCTGCATGCCCAGCGCCATGCAGCGCGAGAACACCCGCTTGAGGGCGTCCCCCTGCATGTCCGGCGAGGCGACCACCAGCAGGTCGACGCCGCGTTTGCGCGCGAGGCCCTCGAGCTGATCGAGACCGCCGAGCACCGGCCTCCCGCTGATGATGCTGCCCCAGGACTCGCGCCGCTCGTCGAGGAATCCGAGCGTCTGATGCTCGCCGCCGTGGCGCAGCGTGCGCATGACCATCGCCGCGAGCTCGCCGGCGCCGAGAATGACCGCGCGCCGGCGTCCTGATTGCCGCTCGTAGTACAGGCGCATGACCAGGCGCGCGCCCCCGCACAACCCGAGCGAGATCAGCGCTTCGGGCACCAGGAAGGACCGTCCGGTGCCGCCGGTGTCCGGCCAACGCAGGAAGTAGGCGACGACCACCGCGGTGGCGGTGCCGGCGAAGATGCCACCGGCGATCGAGACCAGGGCGTGGATCCCGGAATAGCGCAGCACGGCGCGGTACATGCCGAGTTTCACGAAGAGCACCACGCGGGTGGCGATGATGATCCACACCACGGCGGTGGCCCGGCCGCTGATCGGCCAACTGACCAAGGTCGCCGCCAACGCCACCGACCCCTGCATGAGCAGGATGTCGATCAGCACCCAGAGGATCTGGGTCGAACGCCGGCGCAGTCCCGAACTCATCGTGCCACCCGCGCGCCCGGACCGCTGCGTGCCGCGACGGCGCACGCTGTGAACGTGAGCAGCCAGCAGGCGCTCGCGGCGAACCCTGGCCACCACCCGCGGGCGATGCCGATGGCGCCGACTCCGCCTGCCACCGCCAACCCTGCATAGAGGCAGGTGACCACGCGGTGCGAGCCGAGGCGCGCGGCCAAGCGCTGATAGAGGTGCGAGCGGTGCGCGGTCGCCAGGTGCTCGCGGTTCCAGGCCCGTCGCAGCAGGGTCGCCGTGGCATCGGCGAAGAAGGGCGCGATCGGCAGCAGCACCGCCTCGACGGGCAGGCCGCCCTGCAGACAGGCGAGCATCATCACGACGAACACCAGACCGAGGGTGGTCGAGCCGACGTCGCCGAGGAAGATGCGCGCGGGCGGCCAGTTCCAGGCCAGGAAGCCCAGGCAGCTTCCAGCGCACGCCACCGCCAGGGATCCCGACCACCCGCCGAGCACAACCCAGTAAGCGAGCCCGGCGACGAATCCTTGAGTGCCAGCGATGCCATCGATCCCGTCCATGAAGTTGGTCAGGTTGATGATCCACACCGCGGCCGCCAGCGCCACGACCCAACCAACGGCGCCGCCAACTGGCAAGAGCCAGCCGAACGCGACCACTTCGCCGGGCAGCGGCAGGGCGGCGATCACCACCGCAGCCGCCAGCGCCTGGATCGCCAGGCGGAAGCGCGCGGAGAGCGGGCGATGGTCGTCCCACCAGCCGAGCGCGGCGACCACCACCAGCGCCGCCAGGATCGGGAGAGCGCGTACCGCCCCATCCATCCACGCTGCCGCGCCGGCGGTGGCCACGAGCGCCGCGACCAGGCCGATGCCACCACCACGCGGGGTGGGCCGCTCATGGGACGAGCGCTGGTTCGGCAGGTCGAGCAGCCGCTGGCGTGCGTAAACGAGAGCCGCGCCGACCGCGCAGGCGGACAGCCCGGAGGTGAGGACGAACAACAGGATAGGCGTCATGGCGAAACTCCGCGCGACGCGGCGCCGACCGCGCGCAACCCCTCCGCGCTGGTGCAGGTCGAACGCCATCCCGTGTCGGCGATGAACGCGCTGGCGTCGATCTCGAGATCGTCGACCAGCTTGCGCACCTGGCCGAGCCGCCCGCAGCAGGCGCCGGCGGCGAGCAGCGCCCAAGGCGGCACCGCGCCCAGCCGCGCGGAGTTCCCCAAGCCGGAAGCAATGGCGGCGATCATGCCCGGGGTGGAGATGACGTCGTCGCCGGAAACATGGTAGCGGCGACCGGGCACCCCGGAGGTCACCGCCGCGAGCAGCGCCTGGGCGAGATCGTCCACGCCGACCAGGCTACGGCGATTGTCGATGGCGGCGAGCGGCAGCCACGCGCCACGCGCGATCGCGGCGACGAGTCGCGCGAGATTTCCGGGTGCACCTGGACCGTAGACCAGCGGAGGTCGGACGATCAGCGGATCGAGCCAACCGGCGCGATGCGCGGTGAGCAGCGCTTCCTCGGCGGCGAGCTTGCTGCGACCGTACGCCCCCTCGGGCCGTGGAACGTCCGTCGGACGCAGCGGCCGGTCGGATCGCGATCGCGTCGCGCAGGCGCCGATGCTGCTGACCAGCACCAGGCGGCGCACGCCAGCGTTCCGCATGCGTTCGGCCAGCAACGCGGTCGCTCCGACGTTCATCCGCGCGAGGTCGCTCGCCGACGCGTCCGGGCGGTGCGCCAGACCGGCGCAATGGATCACCGCCGCGCAATCCGAGAACGCCTCGTTCGGCGGGGACGCGGCGGCGAGGTCACCGACCGTGATGATGCGGGTCCCAGCAGGGGCTGCGGCCGGATCGCGCACCACCGCTGCCACATCCCAACCGCGTGCCAGCGCAGCTGAGGTGACCGCGCGGCCGACGAATCCGCCGGCGCCGGTGACCAGGATGGCTGTCACCGATGCGCTCCAGCGACGTACTCGCGCACGCGCACCAGCGCCTTGACCAGCGGCGCCAACGGCGACGGGGCGAGCCCGTTGCGACGCAGGGCGCGGACTATGTCGCGATTCTGCTCGATCACCCCGCCAACGGTGCGGTTGGAGACGCCGCCCAGGCGCATGCGCACCAGCACGGCGGGGATGTAGCGGGCGCGAACCCGGTGCCGGACCAGGAAGCGGGTCATCAACTCGAAGTCGTTGGCGATCCACAGGTCCTGATGGTAAGTGCCGAGACGCTGGTAGGTCGATCGCCGCGCATAGAAAGTCGGATGCGGCGGCGCCAGGCAGCAACGGCTCAGGCTCGGCCGATACCAGTTGGCCCGCCAGCGCCGGACGACCGCCGCGGTGTCGTCCTGGCGCACGTAGACGAGATCGCCGTACGCGCACTCGACGGACGGATCGGCGAAAGCCTTGGCCACCCGGTCGAGCACGCTGGCGTCCTCCAGCAGATCGTCGCCATTGAGGAAGCCGACCACTTCACCAGTAGCTTGGCGGATGCCCTTGTTCATCGCGTCGTAGATGCCTCGATCCGGCGCGCTGGACACGCGCGCTCCAGGCCGCGCCGCAGCGTTGGCGAGGGCGACGGTCGCGTCGCTCGAACCTCCGTCGATCACCAGGTGCTCGACCTCGGCATGGCGCTGCACTGCCACCGATCGGCACGCATCGGCGATCGTCGCCGCGCTGTTAAAGCAGACGGTGACGACGCTGATCCTCACGCGGGCCCGGACCCCGCCCAGTCGAGCGGCACGAAGCGGGTGGTGCCGACCAGGCGCATGAGCGAAGCCTTCAGACGTTTGAGCGGACGGTAGCGGCTGACCGGCACGCGAACGCCCAAGGTCTCCAGCCGCTCGAGCGCGGCGCGGAAATCCGCGAGGTATCCGCGATAGAAACGTTCGGCGTGGTCGGGCACCCGGTAGCCGTAGTAGAGCATCACGGTGCGTTCCGCGACCCGGCGGAAACCCTGGAAGTGGAAGATCGCGGCCTGCTCGGGACGGAAGCGCTCGACGTTCCAGGGCGCCTGGGTGAGCTCCGGGTGTTCGAGCACCCGTACCCGGGCACCGAACAATTCCTGCCAACGGTCGAGGTACTTCTGGTCGCCGAATCGCCCGGCATCGTAGCGATCGTAGCACCATTCCAGGCAGCGTTCGCGCCACCAGCCGATGATCGCGTCGCTGCCGCCGCGCCTGGCGACCAGGAACTGCACACAGAAGCGGCCGGAGCGCGCGCCGAGGTGGGCGTAGCGGGGCGCGAAGCCGTGATCGGTGATCAGGACATCGGCGCCGGCGGCGTCCAGTTCGGCGAAAATCGGTCCTGGCGACGACACCAGCCAGACATCGCTGTCGATGTAGGTCACGCGCTGCGCCTCGGGCGCGTGCGCGAACACCGCCGCGAACGTGCACGGCGTCAGCGTCCAGCAGTACTCGGCGCGCGAGCGCGTCGGCTTGACCCGCAGCAGGTCGGCGTCCTCGATGGCGGCCAGCGCGATGGTTTCGACCCCGGGCAAAGCGAGCTGGCGCAGGCGCTGCTCGACCACCTCGTCCAGGCACACCACCCACAGGCGGAACGGTTCCCCGTGCCGCATCAACGAGGCGTGCAGGGCCATTCCATAGGGCAGGAAAGCCTGGTCGAACAGCGTGACGTAGTGTTCGTCAGGCGAAGGCATCGACCGCCTCGATCACCCGGTCGACCTCGGCATCGGTGAGATGGGGATGGCAGGGTAGGGACAGGCAGGTCGTCGCGTGTTCCTCGGTGGCGGCCAGGCCCCGGGGATCCCGCGCCAGATCGACGCACGGCGGCTGCTGATGGATCGGCACCGGATAATGGACCAGGGTCTGCACCCCTCGCGCCTGCAGGTGCGCCTGCAGCGCGTCGCGACGAGCGCAGCGCACCACGAACAGGTGGTGCACATGGGCGTCTGGATCAGCCGGAGCCGTCAGCGGCCGGACAATCGCGGAGCCGATGCCCCGCCAATAGCTGGCCGCCACCGCTCGGCGACGGGTCTGTTGCCCCGCCAACGCGCCCAGGCGCACGCCGAGGATGGCGGCATGGATCTCGTCGAGCCGGCTGTTGAGCCCGAGCACCGGGTGGTGGTAGCGGGTGGATTGGCCGTAGTTGCGCAGCATGCGCGCCGACTCGGCGAGCGCGGGGTCGTCGGTGATCACCGCCCCCCCATCGCCCATGGTGCCGAGATTCTTGGTCGGATAGAAGCTGTAGGCCCCCCAC
>JACDEC010000733.1 GCA_013816645.1 Planctomycetota bacterium | reverse complement strand
CCGCGTGGGTATGCCGCCGATGGCCGGAGCACCTGGATCCGGACCTGGCATGGGTCCCGGTGGACCAGGGCCAGGCGGGGCCATGCCAGGTCCGCCGCGGCCGGGAAGCGCCAGGCCGCCCGTCAGCGCCGAACCCCAAGGTGACGACCAATGAGTGCCAAGGACTTCTTCATCCTGCATGGCGAGAAGATCGCGGTCGGCGCGGTCGGCGCGGTCTGCGTGTTCGCGATGTGGAACGCCTTCACCAACCGCGACATCCGCCCCGACGTGCGCGGCGTGCCGGTCGATGCCGACGCCATCCGCGCGACGATCTCCTCGATCACCGATACCCGCAATCGCGCCATCCCGCCCAAGCTCAAGCCGGTGCCGACCTACCTGGACTCGACCAAGGAGGCCTTCGCCCGCAAACTGACGCCCGCTTCGGCGATGTCCTGGCTCTCGGTCCACCCGGACCTCGTCAACATCATCATCAACTCGCGCTTCTTCTACATCTACGAGCTGCAGGCCCCGACCATCGACATCAAGGACGTGATCGGCTCGCTCGAGCTGACCATCGGCCTGCCGACCGAGACCCGCGAGGACGACGAGCGCATCCAGGACGGCGCCGACGAATCCTGGAAGCGCAACGACGTGGAAGGAGACTCGACCAACTCGGCGGCCTACGTCGGCGTGAAGATCGACCGCAAGGTTGGTGCCGGCGAATGGACCTCGCTCGAGGAAGGTCGGCTGTGGACGATGGAAGAACTGTCCCAGCCGATCGTCATGCCCAACGCCCAGGCCTCGGAGACCTACGCCTTCCGCGCCCGGCTGGTCGCCCGCGTCACCGGCTTCATCGCCGATGATCCCGCGAGTGGCGACGTGCTGGTCCATCCCAACCGCTACGCCGGCGACAGCAGTGAAGAAGGCATGAAGAAGCTCGGCGCCGAACTGCTCGCTGAGAAGCCCAACCGCGAACTGATCGCGGCCTTCCTCAAGCCGCTGCCGGTCCGCGCTGCCGACCTCGGCGCCAGGGAGCGGCTCTACGAAGGTCCATCCGGCGTCACCCGTTCTGATCCCAAGCAGATGGCGGTCATCGAGGCATCGTCGCCGATCCGCTTCCAACTCGATAAACTCGAGCCCGATCCCGAGAACCCTGCCGAGAGCAAGGCGGTGATCGCGTTGACCATGCGCGTCCAGGCCGATGGCAAAGGCGCATGGCTCGATCCGAAGACCTTCAGGCCCCGCAAATTCACCCACAAGGTCAAGGACATCATCGGCGGCGAAATCGTCGCCGAGCATCCGATCATCGGCGGCAACGATCCCTTCAACCTGACCACCGAGTTCGAGCTGGTCAGCATCGAGAAGGACGTCAAGCGCATCCTCTACTACGAGATCAAGGGAAAGGCCCGCGTCGGTCAGCCCGGCAAGGATCTCGAGGTCGTCATCAAGGAGGTCAACACCGACAAGATGGTGGTGCGCAACACCAAGAACAAGGCCGAGATGACGCTGTTGAAGCTGCAGCGCATCCAGCGCCCAGGCGTAGCCACGGCGATCATCTACCCCGACCTGCCGGCCTTCGTCGACGAGGAAGCCGAGTTCTACAAAGACCCCGCCAACTTCGTCCAGCAGCAGCAGACCCCGGAAGCGCCCAAGCAACACCAGCCCGACACCGGTCCGCTCGAAGTCCTGCGCAAGGCTGGCGCCACCCGAGCCAAGACCGACGCCCCGTACTTCGAGTTCGCCGATGGTCGGTTGGTGTACTACGAGCCGAGCAACAAGATTGTCACGGCACTGTGGATCGCTGGTCGCGAACCCAAGGTCCAGAAGCCGCCAGCGGATTCCCCGGTTGGCCAGCCCCCGGTCGGCCAGCCGCCCGTCGGTCAGCCGCCGATCGGCATGCCGCCGGGCGCTGGCATGCCGCCGACAGCTCCGCGCACTCCTGCCAAGGCCAAGACTCCACGCCCGCCCGGCGGTCCGACCGGACCGACCGCCCCCCCGATGGGGCCGGGCGGACCGCCAAAC
>JACDEC010000180.1 GCA_013816645.1 Planctomycetota bacterium | reverse complement strand
CCGACGAGGTGCTCGAACGCCTACCGCGGGGCTACCGCAGCGACGTCGGCGCCGGCGGCACCCACCTCAGCCACGGCCAGCGCCAGCTGGTCTGCCTGGCGCGCGCCTACATCGCCAACCCGGCGGTGCTGGTGCTCGACGAGGCGACTTCGGCCGTGGACATCCACACCGAACGGCGCATCCAGCGTGCCCTGCGCCGGCTGTGCGCTGGACGCACCGCGATCATCATCGCCCATCGCCTGGCGACCATCCGTGACGCCGACCGCATCGCGGTGATCCGCCGGGGACGGCTGGTTGAGATCGGCACGCACGCCGAGCTGACTGAACTCGGCGGCGCCTACGCGGAGCTCTACCGCGCCTACGACCGCGGCGAGGGCGGCGCCATCATCGGTTGAGCGCCGTGCTCAGGTGGTCTCGACCCGCTTGCCGTCGACGTAGCGGTAGAGCTTGCCGGCTTCCTCGCCGCTGCAGGCCTTGTGGCTGCCATCGCAGAAGGGCTTCTTCTTCGAGAGGCCGCACATGCAGATCCATTTGCTCTCGGCGCCGACCTTCACTTCGACGGGTCCGCTGGCATCGCTGTGGACGAGACGGGCCATGGTGGTTCTCCGGGTACCGGGGTTTTCGAGGTGATCAGAGCTTGGAGACCGCGCCCTCGAGCGCGTAGTCGAGGAGCTCGGTTTCGACCTCGCCGTCCTTGGACAGCGACTTGACGCCGCCGTTGAGCGGGATCGCGGGGTGGTACCACGAGGTGAACTCGTGGGTCTCGCCGAACAACCGCACCGTGGCCTCGATCCGCGCCGTACCGGCGAAGGTCCCGCCGTGCACCGTGACCTCCTCGCGCGGCGCGCTGTCCAGGGAACCCGGCGGCTGCAATTGGGCCATGATGTCGCTGACCATGCCCTTCATCATGCCCTTGACCGCGGCCATCGGGCCCGAGCTGAAGTCCTGGACCACGGGCGCGTCGTCGTCGTTGCGCGTCACCACCTTGACCAGCAGGTCGATGGCTTCGTCGCCATGCATCGGACGCCGCGACCAGTGGTGCTGGATCACGGTGTGGTGGCGGTAGTCCTGGATGTCCGACTCGGTGACGCAGCCGCCGCTGTCGTCGCGGAGCAGGCTGAGGCGGTGGATGGCGATCTCATTGCGCTTGGGATAGGTGTGCTTCATCAGCACCCACTGCCCAGCCTTCCAAGGCAGGGGCTGGTAGCTCGCTGGAGCCGGCACGGTGCGGGTCTTGGACGCGATCGCGGCAAGGCTGGATTGGGTGGCGGCCTGCTGGCGGGCATCGGGGCCGCCGCAGCCGGCGAGCAGGATGGACGCGGACAGGGCTATGGCGAGGATGCGCATGGAGCTTCCCGTGAAATGGTTCGCCACATCTGTACGCAGCGGCGCTCGCGCGGCAACGATGCGCGCGCAACCTGCAACTGAGCCTGGACGCCCATGAGACGCCTGGCGCTGTTCGTGGTGATCGCCGGTTTCGCCGTAGCCGTGGCGTTGACCCTGCGGGCGCGCGCGAGCACCTCGGCCACCGGGGAACCAGTCCATCCGCCAACCCCGCCCCCCGACGTCGCGGTCACCCAGCCCGTGGTCCCGCCCGTGGCTGAGCCAGCGCCGGCGAGCGCTTCTGGCAGGACCTGGCATGTGGCGCTGGGCGGCGACGACGCCGGCCCCGGCACGCTCGAGCGGCCCTTCCGCACGATCCAGCGCGCCGCGACGGCGGCGCAGGCCGGAGATATCTGCGAAGTCGCCGCGGGCACCTATCGCGAGACCGTGCGGCCAGCGATGTCCGGCGAGGACGGGCGGCCGATCACCTTCCGGGCCGCGCAAGGGGCCGCGGTGATCGTCAGCGGCGCCGAACCGGTGACCGGTTGGTCGCGCGATGGCGCGGTCTTCCGCGCCATCCTGCCGACCGTGTTCGCCTCGGCGATGAACCAGGCGGATCAGGTGTTCGTCGACGGCACCATGGTCCAGGCTGCCCGCTTCCCCGACTACGGCGCCGATCTCGCCAAGCCGCGCATGGCCACCGTGACCAAGGCCGCCGGCCGGCGCCGGGACGGCGCCGAGAACTGGACCTACATCAGCTTCGAGGACGAAGCGCTGCCGTTGCGCCCCGACGACTGGTACGTCGGCCTCGGTATCCGCGTGCTGCCGCTTTCGAACGGTTGGAGCTGGCCGCAGGTCGGCACGGTGGTCGCGCACACCCATCAGCGTCTGACCGTGCGCACCCGCTGCGACACCGGGTCGGGGCCTTATCAACCGGGTTCGCGCTACGCCTTGTTCGGCGCCGCGCTGCTCGACCACGCGGGCGAATGGTCGCTCGACCGCGGGACCCGCGAACTGCGCCTGCGCTCGCCGAGCGACACCGACCCGTCTGGCCAACTCGTCGAGATCAAGATGCGCGACCACGGCTTCGATCTCGACGAACGCAGCTGGATCGTGATCGCGGGCATCGATCTGTTCGCCTGCTCCATCACCACAGACCGGGCCGCCGGCGGCGACGCGGTGGCGTACGACGACAACGGCTGGCCGCGCCGACCCTGGCGCAGCACGACGGTCGACGAGGCGGCGAGCACCGGCGTGATCGTCGAGCGGGTACGCGCGCGCTACCTCGATCACTTCACCGACGTCAGCGGCCACCCCTATCTGCAGTGGGGCCAGGGGACCGGCATCGTGCTCAGCGGCACCGGTCACGTCATCCGCGACTGCGAGCTGCGCGACAGCGCCGGCAACGGCATCACCCTGCTGGGCCGCGGATGCCGGGCCGAGAACTGCCAGGTCACGGGCATGGCCTACGCATCGCCCGACTGCGCGGCGATCTCCACCGGCGGCGCTGGCATCAGCCTCGATCACGAGATCGCCTCGTGCACCATCGAGCGCTGCGCGCGGGCTGGCATCCTGCTGCGCAACCTCGCCAACTCCGACCCCGAGCAGCCGCGGGCGCGCGTGCACCACAATGACATCAGCGACTGCATGCTGCAGGATCGCGACGGCGGCGGCATCTACCTCGCCGGGCAGGACGCCGCCTTCCTGCGCATCGACCACAACCGCATCCACGGCCTGCGCGCGCCGGCGACCGCCGGCATCTACATCGACTGGGCGAAATCGGTGACCATCGACCACAACCTGATCTGGGACGCGACCTGGGGCATCGCCATCCAAGGCGACCGCGACGGCCGCAGCGACGTCCTCTGCTACCGCAACACCATCGCGGTGGCTCCACCCGAGCAGGGGGAACCGGCGGTGGCCTTCGCCGGCACCGTCGGCCAGAACATCGGCACGGCCATCATCGGCAACATCACGGGACCGTGGGGCGCTGCGGGATGCCATCCGCTCGGCGAAGGTTTCGGTCGGGCGACGGTGGTCGACAACCTGTTCTGGGAAGGCGCCACCGGCTCGACCAACGATCCGCAATGGCGCGATGCCGCCGCCGCCGATTTCACCCTCCAGCTGGGCTCTCCGGCGATCGATCGCGCGCGCACCCTGCCGACTTCCCAGCAATGGCCCTACGAACAAGACCTCGGCGACGATGCGGCTGGACCGGCTGCGGATGCGGGAGCATTCGAAGCGGGAAGTCCGCCCTGGAGCGCCGGCCGTCCGACGAGCGCAGCGCCGCTGCGTTGAGCATCCCGCCGGCGTCCGTCTCGAGACGGTGCAGGGGGCGCTTGTCGATCCCTCGACGCTGCTAGCGTGGGGCGACGGAGGAAACATGCGCGTCGCCATCCTGGGTCTGGGCATCATCGGTGAAGTCTGGGCGCGCAACTTGCTCGCGGACGGGATCGCGGTCGCGCCGTGGAACCGATCGGCCAAACCCATCCCGGGCTTCGTCGCCGACGCCAGGGAAGCCGCGCGCGAGGCCGATGTTGTCATCGTCGTGGTCGCCGATCCCCCCGCGGTCGACGGGGTGCTGGCGCAGATCGAACCGGTGCTGCGCGCTGGGCAGGTGGTGGTCCAGTCGAGCACGATCTCGCCGGAGTGGACGAAGCGCTTCGCCGCGCGGGTCGCTGGGCGCGGCGCCGCCTACCTCGACGCGCCGTTCACCGGCAGCAAGCTCGCCGCGATCGCGCGCGAGACCGTGTACTACGTCGGCGGAGAGGCCGCGGTGCTCGAGCGGGTCCGACCGGTGCTGGCGCGCCTGTCCAAGGCGATCGTCCATGCCGGCGCCATCGGCGACGCCTCCTCGGTCAAGCTGGCCATGAACATCAACATCGCCCTGGTCGGCGCGGCGTTGGCCGAAAGCCTGTCCTTCGCGCGCGCCGCTGGCGTCTCGGACGACATGTTCTTCGCCGCGCTCAAGCTCAACGCCTCGCGTTCGGGCGTGTCCGACCTCAAGGAACCCAAGCTGCGCGCCGGGGACTTCGCGCCGCAGTTCTCGCTCAAGCACATGGACAAGGACCTGCGCCTGGCCCTAGAAACCGTCGGCGAGTCCGGCCTGCCGGCGCTGCGCCGGGTCAAGGCGGTCTACGATCAGGGGATGGAGGCCGGCTGGGGCGACCAGGATTTCAGCTGCCTGGTCCGCCTGGTGGGTGCGCAGGCCAGCGGAGCGCCTGCAGCGCACGGTTGAGGGCGCGCGCAACGCAGTCCCATCATGGCTGGGCGACATGGTGTAATGGCGGCCCCCGGCGGGCCCGTCCCGCCAGCACCCCGGAGTCAGCCATGCGCATCGAGTCCCTGCATAACCTGTTCACCCAGACCTTGTCGTGTCTGAGCGCGTACGACCTGCGTAGCGGCCAGACCATGGCGGCAATCGCCGTCAACGTCGCCAATCCAGATTTCAAGGCCCTGCTCGATCGCGGCAGCGCCCAATCCGAAGAACGCACGCGGCGCCTCGAGGCGTGCTTCGAGTTGCTCGACCTCGAAACACGGACCGACGAGAGTCCGGCGACCGACGGGCTATTGACCGAATGCGAGGAGATCGCCGCGTGCGCCGGCGATCCGGATGCGATCGACGCGGCGCTGATCGCCAGCGTCCAGGCGGTCGCGCACTACGGCATCGCCTGGTTCGGCAGCGCGCGGACGTGGGCCGGTCAGCTCGGTCAGCCCGAGGCCGCGGACCTGCTCCAGCAGTGCGTCGACGAGATCGTGCGCCTGGACCGCGAACTCACGGCCCTGGCGGAGTCGGCGGTGAACCCGCGGGCCCGCTGAGCTTCGCGTCGAGTTGACCGCGCTTGCCTCCGGCGATGACCTCGCGCTCGTCGTGGATGGCCGCACCGGCATGCACGATGCGGCGGCCATCGGGCCAGCGGGCATCGCTGGCCTGGGCGCGGCCCATCGCCCACAACTTGCCCCAGCGCACGAACAGTGTGCAGGCCGACAGCCCGGCCAGGATCAGCCCGGGCACCCCGTCGAGGATGCCGCGCTTGAGCAGGTACATGCGCAGGAAGCGCCACCACGGCTTGATCAGCAGGTGCCACCAGCGCGCGCGCGTGCCGCGCTTCCACAGGTCGTTCGCGCTCCAGGTGGTGTAGCGGCCGAACTTCTCGAAGTAGTCGTCGAAGGTGCGGTAGGTCCAGTGCTCGAGCGGCTGTTCCAGCCGGGCGACCGGTCCGTCGACCTGCATGTCGGCGTGGACTTCGAGGTCCTTGTAGCGCGCCCGCTCGCGATCGAACAGCCGGGTCAGGCGGTCCGAGCCCCAGCCGCCGTGGCGGATGCGGTGGCCGAAGATCCAGTTGTCGCGCGGGATGCTGAACGCCGCCGCCGCGGGTCCACCCGGATGCGCCAGCGCGGCGCGGATCTCGTCGGCGAGCGCCGGGGTGACGCGCTCGTCGGCGTCGACCACCATGACCCAGCGGTGGGTGCACTGGGGGATCGCCCAGTTCTTCTGGTTCGCGGAGTTGAGGTACTGGTGCTGGACCACCCGCGCCCCGGCGGCGCGCGCGATCTCGACGGTGCGGTCCGAGCTGAAGGAATCGACGACGAAGATCTCGTCGACCCACGCCACCGAGGCCAGGCAATCGGGGAGGTTGCGCTCCTCGTTGTAGGTCGGGATCAGCACCGTCAGCAGTGGGCGGTCGCTCATGCGGAGGCCCAGCGTGGCGCAGCGCGGGCGCGTTCAATGCGCAGGGGCCGGGAACTGGGCGCTTAGCGCCGCACGGGCGCCGCGCAATCGCCCGGCGCGCGGGGTCTTGCCAGGCGCTGCGCTGTGATCGAATGGCGCTGATGACCGAGGCGGCTCCGCCCGGCGCGCCCGGCGCGCTCTCGAATCAGGCGGTGATCCGCCGCCTGCTCGCGCTGGCCTGGCAGTACCGCGGCGCCTGCCTGCTGGTGATGCTGCTCCAGATCGCGCTGCTGGTCATGGGCATCGCCGGTCTCGGCCTGTTCGGACTGGCCATCGATTGCATCCGCCACGATTTCGAC
>JACDEC010000179.1 GCA_013816645.1 Planctomycetota bacterium | reverse complement strand
GGCGGGCTGAGGGATGCTTGCCGGCCAGCGCGACCACCGCCCGCGCGCGTCCTTGGGCGGCGAGTTCGCCGTCACCCGCGCGCGCCAGCAGGGTCTCGACCTCGTCATCCTCGTCCCATTCGGCGGGCAGTTCGCCGTCGGGATCGAGCGCGGTCCAGCGCGGTGCCTGGGCGCAGGCCACCACCAGCGTCTCCTTGGCGCGGCGCAGGTCGACGGTGAGGCGTTCTATGCCCGCCTCGGTCCGCCAAGCGAGCACGGTGGGCAATCGCCAGGCCTGGTGATCGGCGGCGATGCCGACTTGCTCGACGTCGACGAGCAGCCGACCGTGGCCGGCGTCGTGGCGGACGCGGACCTTCAGGGTGGGATGCCCGGCCCGGCCGGTCCACTGGTCGATGAACCAGTCGAGCGGCTCGCCGGTCGCGTCCTCGAGCGCCTGGCGGAAATCGGCGGTTTCGACCAGGTCGTGGGCATGGCGCTCGACGTACAGGCGCAGGCCGGCGCGGAAACGCTCCTCGCCGAGCAGTCGGCAGAGGTGGTGCAGGACCAGGCTCCCTTTCTCGTAGGCCACGCGATCGAAGAGCTCGTAGGCGTCGGCGTAGCGATTGGTGACCAGCGCACGGCGGTAGCGCTGGCCGTCCTCTTCGAGGTACTCGCGGCGATTGCCCCACAGTTCGAGCGCGAGCGCATCGGCCTCGTCGCGGCCGTGCGCTTGCGCGCGCCAGGCCGCCGTGCCGCGCGCTTCGAGGTAGGTCGCGAAGCTCTCGTTGAGCCAGATGTCGGCCCAGCCCTTCATGGTCAGCAGGTCGCCGAACCACTGGTGCACGAGTTCGTGGATGACCAGGCTGTCGCAGTCGACGTCCTCGGCCTCCTGCACGCGCGCGTCCATCAGCACCCGGTCGGTGATGGTGGTCAGCGTGGTGTTCTCCATGCCGCCCCACATGAAGCCGTGGACCACGAGGTGGCCGTAGCGCTCCCAGGCGAATGGCACGCCGATGAATCCGGACAACCAGCGGATAGCGAACGCTGTCGAACGGAACATCGCCGTCGCCTGGGTCTCATATCCGCGCGGCAGCCAATGGGTGATCGGCACCGGCCCCGACGCATCCTCGACCGCGACGAAAGCGCCGACCGCGACATTGACGAGGTAGAGGACGTGCGGCTTGTCCTGGACCCAGGTGGTCGTGGACCAGCCTTCGCCGGCGTCGACCGTGCGCTCGCGGCGGCCGTTGGCGATCCCCGCGAGATCCGAACGGTGGGTGATGGCGAAGCGGTAGGTCGCGAGGTTGTTGGGATCGTCGAAGCACGGGAACCACCAGTGGTGATCCTCCATGGCCCCCTGCGTCCAGCACATCGCGACCCGGCCCGCGCTGGCGTCGGCGGCGACGAAGTGCATGCCCTTGGCTGGCTGTTCGGCCGCGAAGCGCACGCGCAGCGTGAAACGCTCGGCCGCGGGAGCGGCTAGCGACAGCCGCCCGGGCGAACGGCTGAACGGCACTGGCTCGCCGTCGATCTCGACGCTGCGGATGTCGAGGTCCTGCTGGTCGAGCTCGATGGCGGCGCGCGGATCGCGGTGCGCGGGCAGTTCGACGTGGTGGACGACCTCGCCCTCGATGCGACGCGCGTCGAGATCGATGCGCACGGCGAGATCGACCTGACGGATGCGGAACGGCCTGGGCCGCACCCAGTGCGCGTGGGCATCGACGGCGGCGAAGGGCTTGGGATCTGGCATGCCTAAGCCACGACGGCGTCGCGCCGGCGCCCCGAAGGGGTGGCCATGGCGGGGTCCGAGGACGGACGTTGATCAAGCCAGAAGTCAGACGGAGCCGTGTTCATGCCGCCCGCTCCTACGACACGGCGGTGCGCGCCATCGATTCCCATTCGACCGCGCAGGTCACCGGCTTGTCGGCGAGCAGGCCGGCGAGCGTGTCGTCGGTGAGCCGGATCTGGCTGCGCAGCAGCATGCCGTCGCTGGCTTGGTTCGGCAGCACCGATTCCATCGCCGCCTTGCCGAGATCGACGCCCGGCCATTCGATCGCGGCGGTGACCAGCGACGCGGCGCAGACGTCGAGTTCCGCGGCGTGCAGGAGCAGGAAGCTGCGGTCGGCGAGCCGACGGGTCAACCACGCGCGATTGGCGCCGATGCGCACGGGCAGGTGCAGGACGATCTCGTCGGCTGGGGTGCGCAGTCCGCGCAGGGAGAACGGCGACACCGGCTCGGTGCGGTTCTTCACCTTGAGCGGCGGCATGGCGATGCCGAAACCGATGCCGGCGAGCGCCGTCCAGGTGCCGGTCGAGACCAGGATCTGCCCGCCGCCGGCATTCGATTCGAGGCGCTGGGCGGTGTTCACCGTGTCGCCGAGCACGGTGTACTCGCTGCGGCTCTCGGTGCCGATGTTACCGGCGACCAGGCGACCGGAATTCAGGCCGATGCCCATCGCCACCTGCGGATTGCCGTCGGCGGCCTGCAGGCTGTTGAAGCCGACCAGCGCGTTCTGCATCGCCAGTGCGGCGAGCACGCCGTTGAGCGCCGAATCGCCCTTGTCGATCGGCACGCCCCACACGGCCATGATCGCGTCGCCCATGAACTTGTCGACCGAACCGCTGTTCTGCTCGATGCACGGCACCATCCGGCTGAAGTAGCCGTTCATCAGCGCGACCACGCGTTCCGGCTCGAGCGATTCGGACATGCGGGTGAACCCGATGATGTCCGAGAACAGCACCGTCGCCGTGCAGGTGCGCCCACCGAGCGCGAAGTCGAGCTGGCCCTTGATGACCTGGTCGGCGACCGGTCCGGCGAGGAAGCGGCGCAGGTTGTTGCGCAGGGTCGCCTCGCGCTCGACGGTGTCGAGCAGCTGGGCGTTGTGCAGCGCGATGGCGGCCTGCTGGCTGACCGCGATGGCCAGCGCGAGGTCCTCGACGGTGAAGGCGTGGTTGCGATCCGGGGTGTCGATCTGCAGCAGGCCGAGCACGTTCTCCTCGACCATCAACGGCACGGTCATCGCGCTGCGGATGCGCAGGGAGACGATCGACTGGCCCTGGTCGAAGTCGCTCGACTTCGAATCGTCGAACAGCACCGCGCCCTTCTTCTCGAGCGCCTGCCGGCAGATCGTGGTCGACACCGAGATGTTCTCGGTGACCCCGCGGCCGCGCTGGCGGATCGCCTTGGGCTCGAGCTTGCCGATGTCGTCGCCGAGCATGAGGAAGCCGCGGTCGGCCTGGGGGAAGACCTCGAACAGCGCGTCGAGGATCTTGTCGAAGACCTGCTGGAGCTGGCGGATGTTCACCAGCGCCTTGGAGACGTTCATGATCGCGTTGAGCCGGCTGGCCAGCACCTCGGGGCTCTGCACGTTCTTGGGCAGGTCCTTGACCGAAAGCACGATGCTCTGGCTGAGGTCCTCCTCGGCTTCCTTGAAACCGAAGATCGAGCTGGGATTCGAGTCGCTGGTGCTGCCGCTGCGGCTGCGCACCTGGAAACGGATGCGCGACTCGCCCATGCGCACGATGTCGTCGTGGTTCAGGCGCTGCGGCGCGGTCAGGCGCACCTCGTTGAGGTAGGTGCCGTTCGAGGAGCCGTTGTCGGCGACCACCACGCTCGAGCCGTCGAAGATGAACCGGCTGTGCTGGCGGCTGGTGTTCGGGTCGGGAACCTCGAGCGAGCACTCCGGGCTGCGGCCGGCGAGCAGGGTCTTGACGACCGGAACCACCTGCCCGGCGCGCGCACCCGTGAGGAACACCAATTCGAACATGACCCGACCTTAGTCCGCGCACCGGTCGCGGGCAATGGGGGATGGGCGTCCGGTGGCCGAGCGACGTTCGACGCGCCGGCGACCGGGTCGTTGCAAGCGTCGCGTCAGCGACGCGCCAGCAGCACCGCGAGCAGCGCCGCCGCCGCCGCCCAGCCGGCCGCCGCGGTCACCATCAGCACCAGATTGGATCGCACCTGCCGGCCCACCTGGGCCTCGAGCGCGGTGATGCGGTCCTTCTCAGCCGAGATCACGTTCATGATCTGGCTGCGCGAGCTGGGCAGTTGGCCATCCTGGGACGCCGTATCGATACGGCTCATCTCCAGGTCCTTGATCAGCTCGTCGGGAGACTGGTAGCGGTCGATCGGCTGCTTGGCCATCATCTTCT
Source organism: Planctomycetota bacterium (assembly GCA_013816645.1). GTDB lineage: Bacteria > Planctomycetota > UBA11346 > UBA11346 > UBA11346 > JACDEC01. The sequence goes on along the minus strand of JACDEC010000179.1, from coordinate 2,230 downwards.
TGAGGATGCGGACCAGTTCCTTGGGCACGTCCTTGCGCAGCGTGTCGATGTCGGGCGGCTCGGTGTCGATGTGATCGCGCATCACCTTGCTGACCGAGCCCTGGTAGAGCGTCGCGCCGGTGAGCATGTGGAAGAGGCTGGCGCCGAGCGAATAGATGTCGGACCGCACGTCGAGGTTGCGCTCGCCGCGCGCCTGCTCGGGGCTGATGTAGTCGGGCGTGCCGATGGTGGTGCCTTCCTGCATCAGCTCGGCGTCGAACACCGACTGGATGAAGCCGAAATCGCCGAGCTTCACCACCTCGTCCTTGGTCATCATCATGTTCGCCGGCTTGATGTCGCGATGCACGATGTTGTGGGTGGCGAGGTACTTCAGCGCCTGCGAGACCTGCAGCGTTATGTCGATGGCCTTCTCGGCCTCGAGCGCGCCCTGGTGGCGGATCAGGTCCTCGACGGTGACGCCGTCGATGTACTCCATCGAGAAGTAGTATTTGCCCTGGTATTTGCCGACGTCGTAGACCTGGATCAGGTTGACGTTGGAGAGCTTGCCGGCGGCGCGCGCCTCGAGCAGGAAGCGCTTGCGGAACTCCTCGTCGTCGGCCCACTTCGAATGCAGGATCTTGAGCGCGACCGTGCGGTGCATGGTCAACTGCTCGGCGAGGTAGACCTCGCCCATGCCGCCCTCGCCGATGCGCCGGATCAGCTTGTAGCCGCCGATCTGCTTCTTGACCAGCATGCCGCCTTCGGACTTGGCGCGCTCGTCGCGCATGATCCGGCGCAGCGCCTTGGTCAGGCGGTCGGCGGTCTGGCGGTCGACCCAGCCCTCCGAGACCAGCACGTCGGGCAGGGACTTCTGCGACGACTTGACCTTGTCCATGGCCGCGTCGAACTGGTCGGGCGTGATCAGCCGCCCTTCGATGGCCAATTGGCCATAGCGGAAATCCTCGTCGAGCTCGCTGGTGGTTCCGGTCACGCTGGGCCAGCCTCGGGGTCGCGCGGTAAGCGCGTTGTGGAGTCGACGGACATGTGGCGGAGACGCTTGCACTGATATCGTGCCGGAGTCCGTGCCCGTTGGTCACGGTAGCTCGCCGGTGATCGGGGCTCAACCCCGGCTGGATGGCGCCATGCGGTCGTAGCCCGCGGTGTAGGATACAGTTACGAAGGTTACCAGGGATGCAACCAGGCCGCCAGACCCTTGCGGCTGGGTACGTCGGAACCATCCTGGCCGGCCGAGGGCGACCATGAGCGAATGCTACCTTCCCACGCACGAATGGGCTCGTCAGGATGGCGCACACGTCGTCATCGGGCTGTCGCCCTTCGCGGCCGGCGAGGTCGGCGAGGTCATCCATGTCGAGCTGCCCAAAGCGGGGCAGAAGCTCTCGCGCGGCAAACCCTGCGCCGAGATCGAATCGGTCAAATCGGTGAACGACTACTACAGCCCGGTCGACGGCGAGGTGGTGGCGGTCAACCCCGCCTTGGCGACGAATCCCGAACTGGTCAACAGCGACCCGATGGGCAAAGGCTGGTTCGTACGCATCAAGCCGAGCGCAGCCGAGCCGCTCAAGGGACTGATGAGCGGGGCGGACTACCAGGCGCAGTTGAAGAAGTGATGGCCGCGGTGCGGCGTGCGGCGTGCGGCGTGCGATGTACGCAGCCGATCCGCCTTGGTTGCCACGCCTTCGCACATCGCACATCGCACGCCGCACCCTCCCTATGACTTCCCGCGTCGGCATCGGCTACGACATCCATCGCCTCGAGCCCGGAAACGGCATCGTCCTGGCCGGCGTAGCCATCCCCTGCGAGTATCGGCTGATCGCCCACAGCGATGGCGATGTCGTGCTGCATGCGCTGTGCGACGCCCTGCTCGGTGCCACCGCGTCGGGCGATCTCGGCGAGCATTTTCCCGACACCGATCCCGCGCACCGTGGGCGCGACAGCAGCGAGTTCGTGCGCGCGGTGCTCGGCTTGCATGCCCTGGGGCAATGGACGATCGCCAACGTCGACGTCAACGTGATCGCCCAGGCGCCACGGCTGGGCGCGCACAAGCCGGCGATGCGCCGACGCGTAGCGCACCTGCTGGGCATCGACGAGGACCGGGTCGGGATGAAGGCGCGGACCAACGAGCAACTCGATGCGATCGGCGACAAGCGCGCGATCGCCGCGCAGGTCGTGGTGCTGCTCGAAAGCCGGTGAACGGCGCCTGACGAACGTGGAGTGGTTCAACAGAGGAGCG
>JACDEC010000732.1 GCA_013816645.1 Planctomycetota bacterium | reverse complement strand
GCCGGCTGCGCCGTCGTGTCGCGCTGCGCGCGACGGAGCCGGTTCCGCTCGCGCGCAGCAGGCGCGCTCGGGAATTGCTGTTCGCGGGGCGCTGCCCCGCTACGCCCCGGCAGGGGCTGTGCCCCTGCACCCCGCTTCGCACATCGCTTCCCTGGGGGGGAGCTGGCAGGCGCTAGGCCAGCCACTCCGCGAACGCCGACCACATGCCGGGGCGGCAGGCGATGATGTCGCGGTCGGCGAGGCTCCACGGTTTGCCGGACCAGGTGCGCATCTCGTAGCCGAGGGCGGCGAGGATGGCGGCGCCGCCGGCCTGGTCCCAACGGAAGATGTGGCTGATCGCGTAGGCGTCGCAGCGGCCCAGCGCGACGTGGGCGTAATCGACGGCGGCGGATCCGTAGGTCTTGTATTGGCGGATGCGCGGCGCCATGCGTCCGAGCAGGCGCACGGTCCGTTCGCGTTCCACCAGGTCCCACGGCCAATCGGTGGCGATGATCCACGAGCGCTCGGCGCCCGGCGCGGTCGCAGCGGGCAGCGGTGCTTCGCCGCACCACGCGCCGATGCCGACGGTGCCGTAGACCGTGAAGCCCATCTGGGGCGCGTGGATCACGCCGAGGACTGGACGTTCACCGCGCGACAATCCGAGGCTGATCGCCCAGGCGGGCAGGCCGCGGCTGTAGTTCGCGGTGCCATCGAGGGGGTCGACGTGCCAGGTCCACTCCGAGTCGGCCGGACCCAGCAGGGTACCTTCTTCGGCGGCGATGCGGTGGGTGGGAAAATGGCGGTGCAGCGCGGAGGTCAATGCCTCCTCACTGTGGCGATCGGCCTTGGTCACCACGTCGACGGTGCCCTTGTCGGTGCTGACGCGCAGGCCGTCGGCGAGGGTCACCAATTGCGACCCCACCTCGACCGCGAGGTCACGGGCGATCTTCAAGGTGGCGATGGCCAATTCTGGGGGCAGGTCGGGCATGCCGGGTTTTCGGGCTGCAATCGGTCAGGTCCAGTCGGGGGTGCGAAGATGTCCAGGCATGCCTGGCCCTACACGCGTAAGCACAATTATTATAGTTACTTACACGCAATGCATCGAATGAACACCGGCCCTTGGTGTGACACAGTCCGGGAGCGACCTCGGTGAAGGACGTCAAAAAAGGCCTCGTCGGAACAAGGAGAGTAGGACCCACCGATGACGGCAGGAGGCCGGCAACAGGACGCACCCCGATGAGCCTCCGATCCATGCTCAGCTTGATCATCGAAGCCCTCTGGGGCCCGGCCCCTTCGGTCGAGCGTCTGCCCGTGCGGCGTGCGCCGACTGGCAGCTTCCGGCGTGCGCCGGCGCGTCTGCCCTCGCGCGGATCGCGCCACGGCGATCAGCGTTCAGCGCCCCCCGCCGTGCTCGACGAGGTCGACCCCCGCTTCGTTGAAACCCGTCGCCACCGGCGGGGGTCGATCGTGGTGTGCCTCGGCGCGCCGGAAGCGCTCGCCGCCGGCCAGGAAGCCCAACGTTTCGACGGCGACGGCCAGGACTGACCGCGACCCTCGGCTCGCGCGGCACACGCTTCAGCGCGCGAGCGGGATGTAGCGGTACGGCGCCTGCAGGTCGATGATCGCGACGCTGGTGGCGAACACATCGCCGCCGGCACTGGCGGCGAAACGCACGCGCTCGGCAGGGACATGGGCCCGACCATCGCTGAGCACGAATACCGGGAGCAGGCGCTCGCGCAGCGCAGTCGACCACGCCGTCCACGGCGCGCCGCCGGCCTCGCGCATCGCCAGGGTGGCGAAGAACCAGCCGAGCGGGTCGACGCGGCCAGCGGCGTCGACCTCGGGAAGCATCCGGGCGAGCTGCGCGACCTGCGAGCGCGTGCTCTCGTTGCCGCCGCATCCCGAGACGTAGCGGCCGAATGCCGCCAGCCCGAGCGCGCCGGCATCGGCATCGATTTCGGGCAGACGCAGGGCCAGCCCCTGACGCGCAATCTCGTAGGCGCGGCCGGGGACGGTCAATCCTCC
>JACDEC010000731.1 GCA_013816645.1 Planctomycetota bacterium | reverse complement strand
CGCGTACCACACCCGGGGCGCGGGTTCTTCCCGACCCCCGACCCCCGGCCCCCGACCCCCGACTTTGTCGTGGTTGTAGATCCCGCGCAGGTCGTTTTCGACGTAGGCGCGGTTGAGCGCGGCGCCGCCGAGGATCACCTGGTGCTTGAGCCCGCGGCTGGCGAGGTGCTCGAGGTTCTCCTTCATCACCACCGTCGATTTGACCAGCAGGCCGGACATGCCGATGGCGTCGGGCTTGTGCAGGTCGACGGCGGCGAGGATCGCGTCGATCGGCTGCTTGATACCGAGGTTGACGACCTTGTAGCCGTTGTTCGAGAGGATGATGTCGACGAGGTTCTTGCCGATGTCGTGGACATCGCCCTTCACCGTCGCCAGCACCATGGTGCCCTTCTGGGTGCCTTCGATGCGCTCCATGAACGGTTCGAGGTGCTTGACCGCGGCCTTCATGGTCTCGGCCGACTGCAGCACGAACGGCAGCTGCATCTTGCCCGAGCCGAACAGTTCGCCGACGGTCTTCATGCCGTCGAGCAGGATGTCGTTGATGATGTTCAGCGGCGGGTGGGTCTTGCGCGCCTCGTCGAGGTCTGCGTCGATGCCGATCTTCTTGCCGTCGATGATGCGCTTCTTGAGCCGTTCTTCGACCGGCAGGGCGATGCCACTGTCGACGGTCTCGGTCCGCGCGCCGGTCTTGGTGAAGTGGTCGACGAACACGAACAGCGGATCGTGGGTGACCTCGCCATTGGCGGCGATCACCCGGCGGTCATAGATCAGGTCCAGCGACATCGCGACTTCAGCGGGCGGAATCTGGTTGATCGGCTTGATCTTCGCGGCGTTGAGGATCGCGCTGGTCAAACCGCGCTTGATCGCTTCGTCGAGGTAGACGGAATTGAGCACCTGGCGGGCGTGCGGTTTGATGCCGAACGACACGTTGGACAGGCCGAGCACGAAGCCGACGTCGGGCAGTTCGGCCTTCACCCGCTCGATGCCTTCGAGCGTCCACAGGCCGAGCTTGCGGGTGTCCTCGTCGCCCTGGGTGATCGGGAAGGTCAGCAGGTCGAAGAGGATGCCGCTGCCGGGCAGTCCGTGATGCCTGGTGATGCGCTCGTACATGCGCTTGGCGATGGCGACCTTGCGGTCGACCGACTTCGCCATGCCGGCTTCCTTGTCCTCGTCGATGGTCAGGGCGACCAGCGCGGCGCCGTAGGTCCGCGCCAGGGCGCAGACTTCATCGAACTTGGGTTCGCCGTCCTCGAGGTTCACCGAATTGATGATCGCCCGGCCGCCGAGGTGCTTGAGCGCCTCCTCGAGCACGTCGGTCTGGGTAGTGTCGACCATGATCGGAATCGACACCGCGGTGGCGAAGCGCTTCATCACTTCGCGCATGTCGCGCTTCTCGTCGCGCCCGGTCCAGGCCACCGAGACGTCGAGCACGTGCGCGCCTTCGGCGACCTGCTCCTGGGCGAGCGCGACCATGCCGTCCCAGTCGTCCTTGAAGAGCAGTTCGCGGAAGGCCTTCGATCCCGTGGCGTTGGTGCGCTCGCCGACGATCAGGATGCCGACGTCCTGTTTCACCGGCACGGACGTGTACAGGCTGGAGAGCTGGGCTGGATAACCGTCGCGGCGCTTCTGGCCCGGGGTCGCGCCGTGCAGGCGCTGAGCGACCGCGCGGATGTGGTCGGGCGTGGTGCCGCAGCAGCCACCAATGATGTTGACGCCGTACTCACGGACGAACTTTTCGTGCCAGCGCGCCAGCTCCTCGGGCGTCAGGTCGTAGGCCGCCTTGCCGCCTTCATTGCGCGGCAGTCCGGCGTTGGGCAGACAGGACACCCAGCGCGTGGCGTGCTCGCCGAGGTGACGGATATGCGTATCCATCAGATCCGGACCGGTGGCGCAGTTGAGCCCGAGCACGTCGATCGGCATCGCCTCGAGCGCGGTGAGCGCACCGGCGATGTCGGTGCCGGCGAGCATGCTGCCGGTGGTCTCGATGGTGACCTGGGCCTGGAT
>JACDEC010000178.1 GCA_013816645.1 Planctomycetota bacterium | reverse complement strand
GAGTTGGCGCGCGATCTCGCCGACCGGCAGAGCGCGCGCCAGGTCATCGCGCCAGCGGCGCATCGCCTCGGCGACCAGGCGATCGTCGGCCGAGACCTGATCACCGGCCTGCGGTTCGCGCGGCGAAAGGGCCAGCAGCAGGCGCTGGGCGATCTGGGCCGCGCGCTGCCAACTCCATGGGGCAAGTCGGTGCCCCGATCGGGGAACCAGGTTGAGCAGGGCCACGATCTCGGGATGGCTCGGCGCGATCGGCACGGCGTGGTGGTGGACGGCGGCGAGATCGGCGATGATCGCCGCACTGGCGGATCCCAGCAGGTTGACGTAGAGGAACTCCCACGGCTGCGCCGGCGCTTGGCCATACTCGAGCTGACGGTGCAAACGACTGTCGTAGACCAGCGCTGCGCCCGCCGGCACCGGCACGGACTGCCCACGACGCCGGCGCCCGTGTGGCCAGCACACCCCGGCTCCGGCGAGCGTGATCTGCACGGTGATCTGGGTGAACGGCCATTCGCCAGGACGGGCGTGGTAGCCCTCGCCGGACTCGCGCCGCTCCCAGGCGATGCGGCGTAGACCAGGGAGGCCGCGCAGGGTTCCGGAGGTCGAGATGTCGAGCACCCGATCGCTCATCACAAACAGCCTATCAGCAGCACAATCACCGGTCTAGCCAAGGTATATGCAGATATATCGTATATGGACAATCCTCACAAACACCCGGGACCGCACATGCTCGACCGCCCCCTCGCCGTCTACATCAACTGGTCGTCCTACGACGAACTGTCCGACAACGTCGAGCTGACCCGCGACATCGCCATGCGCCAGTTCGACCACTTCCTTCGCCTGCGCCGCGCCGGCGTGAAGCTCGACTGCTACCTCATGGACGCCTTCTGGCACGCGCCGGACGGCGGCTACCGCGGCTGGCGCCGCCCGCACTGGCAGGACGACGGCGACGAATGGCTGGCCGCCTGCAAGCAGCACGGCGTGCTGCCCGGCCTGTGGTTCGGCTGCAACTCGCTGGCCACCTCGCGGATGAAGCCGGTGCCCGCCTGGAAGGATTCGATCCAATGGGTCGGCGATCGGGCGCACGGCGCCTGCATGTTCGCCGGCGGCTTCCTGCCCGACCTGATGGCGACCTTCGACCACTGGTACCGTCGCGGCGTGCGCGTCTTCAAACTCGACTTCCTCGACCAGTATGCCTGCCTGCCCGAACATATGATGACGCTGCTGCTCTCCGAGATCCGCGCGCTCAACGGCCAGGCCTTCCGCAGCGCGCTGAATATCTTCAAGCGCGAGCACCCGGAAGCCGTGGTCATGGCCTACAACGGCTTCGAGGAATCCAGCCTGCAGGGCGGCACCGACGTCGAACTGCGCAAGTCGCTGGACACCCGCTGGCTCGACGCGATCGACACCTTCTATTGCGGCGATCCGCGCCCGGCCGACGTCCCGGCAGTGAGCTTCTGGCGCTCAAAGGACGTCTATTCCGACCATCTCGTGCGCGCCTACGAGCTCCAGGGCTTCGAGCTCAAGCGCATCGACAACGCCGGCTTCATGGTCGGCACCACCGGCACCTGCTACCACCGCGGTAAGGTCGCGTGGAAGGGCATGCTGCTGCTCTCGCTGGCGCGCGGCGGCTGGGTGAACACCTACTACGGCAACCTCGACCTGCTCGACGACCGCGACGCCGGCTGGTTCGCCAAGGCCCAGGCGTTGTACCTGCCGTTGCAGAAGGCCGGGACCTTCAGCACCTTTGGACCACTGCCGGGCAGCGGCGCGCCCTACGGCTTCGCCGCGGTGGGCGAGCGCGGAACCCTGTACTGCGTGGTCAACTCGGGCCAGTCGGTCGCCGAGCTGACCCTGCCCGGTCCCGCCACCCGCATCCTCTTCCGCGACGGCGGCTTCACCCCGCGCCTCTCCGGGGACCGCATCGTACTCGGCCCCGAGCAGATGGCGGTGGTCGCTTCGGGCGGCTACGCCGACGCGGCCAACGAACTCGGCGTCCAGGACGACGTGGTCATCGTCGAGCGCAGCGAGAAGCAGTCGGTCCAGTCGGTCGCCGACGGCGACAACGCCATCCGCTTCAGCGTCGCCGCGCCGACCAACGGCCGGCTGCGCCTGATCCTGCGCCAACGCCAGAACGGCAGCGCCAAACGCACCAGCGGCGGCGCCCCGCCCACCGGCACGACCATGGGCAAGATGCTGACCATCAGCGCCACCCAGGGCGGCAAGCCGGTGGCCATCGACGTCAGCTACGACAAGGCGATCTGGAGCGGCCTGTCATGGGCCGCCGGCGAGATCCCCGCCGAACGCCTGCGCGCCGGTCCGGTCGAGGTGCGCATGACTTCGGTCGAACGGCTTCCCGTCGACCTCACCGCCGAGGCCTACCACGTGGGGTGAACGTCGGGATGCCGAACAAGCATCCGCGTGGGAACGCGACAGGCCGCCGGATACCCGGCGGCCGGCGCGGCGCCTGCCACGATCCACGCACCAGCGCGCGTGGTCAACAGCTCAGGCCGGGACGGTGATCTCGACCTCGCGCTTGCGCTTGGCGCTGGCGTAGATGTCGTCGAGGATCGCCTGGATAGTCCCGGCTAATCGTCCAGTGCCAGGCGCGGGGCATCAGCCTCGGCGGAGCTCTCGCTGGATAGTAGCCGTAGATCCTCGAGTACACTTGACTCATCCGGCCGAAGGACGCTATATCTGCGCGCTACCCGTGCATGGGAATCAAGTATGAACAACTGGTTGGCATGCAGCGAGACGCCGAGGTCCGTTGCCGTCGCGAGGACTCCCCATTCCTTGAATAACCGCTCGTTCGATCCAGGAATAGGTACGAGGAACTGGGCGGAACCGTCGAGTCGCAGGTCGTGAACCTGCGAGTACGCCGTCACCGAAGCGGCGTCGTCCAGGTAGGCATCATAGCTGACGACGATGATCCGTGCATTCTGCAGTCGCGCCTCGTCACGTATGGCCTTCTTCAGGCTGACCATGGAGGCCATGGTCGCGGTGCATTTGAGCGGGTTCGTGCAGCGGGTATATGCGAAGGCAAGCACGACCGGACTGCCGCGCAGGATCCCAGCGTCGACAACGGATCCATCGTGATGGACGAAGGTGAAATCGAGGGGGATCCGTTCGCGTTCCGCTGGCTCCGCCCACGTCGTGACGAAGTCGCGAGGAGTTCCCTCGCCGGTGTCCGGAGCGCAGCAGAGGTCCGCAGCGAAGATCGAGGCACCACCAGCGAATGCCAGGAGCAGGGCCGGAAACATCATGGGACAGCCTTCAATGCGTCAGCGGCAAGGTTCTGATACCTCACTGGCAAAGGCTGCACGAATTCCATTTCCTCCGGATTATCCGCTGCGCGTCGCTCGAGCAACTGGCGCGCCGAGCGCAGTGCGTCACCGTTGATGGCCACGAGGGCCCTGATGGCCTCAATGCGTGCGCTCGTATTCAGGGCAGGATTGGACGAGACCATGTGGGCAAACACGCTCAGGTTGACGGCGCCATCGATAAAATCGTCCTTCAGCGGGCGCAGCAGATATGGCGCCGCCATGGCTCTTTCCCTCTCGAGGAGTCGGGGAATCGCCCTCGAGGCGGCTGCGATGGCGTGCGTTGTCTCGCCGTTGGCGACCATGTCGATGAGGTGCGGCATGGCCTGAGCGGGAGCCCCGATCTCGGCGAGCGTGCACGCGGCGAAGGCGCGGACGATCTCCGCCATCATCTTGGAAACGTCACGATGCGCGATGGAGTCCTCGCGGAGCAGCCCGGCAACGATTGGCGCAGCGCTGCGCGCGGCAGCACCCTGCGACTGCAGGAAATGGAGGATCGCCCCGATGTGGTCGGTGTGGAGCGGCCCCGACAGCTTCGCAAGCCGCTCGGTGACGCGTTGGACCGCGAAGGCACCGCCCGCACCGAAGCGGGTGAGGGCGTACATTGCGACGACCGCACGCACGGGCTCCTCGCCCGCGCCAGCCATCGCGAGCACCTCGGCTGCCGGCCGGCCTTCCGGCGCGAACGACGAGACATACGCCTTTGCTGCGGATTCGAGTCGATAGGGCGATCCGCCTATGCACGCGAGCGCCGCCGTGAGCACGGCCAGACTGGACAGCGACCGCTCCGTCGCCGCTTCCAAGGCCCGCGCTTTGATGGCGGCTGGCGTGGATGCGTCGGCGATCAACGGCGCCAACAGGTCGCCCAGCGCCGCGGGACTCAACTCCTTCGCGGCGTGCCGCAAGGCGGAAAAAGCCGAATCCCCGCGCAGCGCCGAGGGCAGATCCTCCGTGCCGGTTGCTGCAAGCTCAGGACTTGCCAGGGCGAGCGCAGCGTAGGCAGCGTACGCAACGTCCGCATTGCGGTCGGTCAAGTTGAGCCTGATGACCTGCAGCACCTGGGGATCCGTCGATCCGATGCGACCAATGGCGCGAAGGGTCGAGGCACGCATCCGATAGGACAGGTCTTTCCTTTTCAGCGCCCGGGCGATCCGCCCAGCGATGACGGTATCTACGCCCTCGGTGTTACAGAGGGCTTCTGCTGCCTCGTATCCCGCGATATCACGATCGCCTTCGATCGTCTGAACGACCTGTTCAAGCAGATCTCCGGCAACGGCGTCAGGGAAACGCGTTCTCAGCCAGTGGATGGCAGACGCGCGTATTGCCGGATTCGGATCCGCGATGTACCGACGTATGACCGCCATCGCGGTTTCTTGGTCCAGGGGAAGGTCGGCCATCATGCTAACCCATCGAGAGTCGCCATCTTTGCTCAGGGAGGTCTCGTATCGCTGGAGGTACCCCAGCAGTACAAGCTTTCTCGCTGTCGCGATCCGGTCTGTCTCCTCCTGCGAGCGCTCGGATTGGATCAACGTCGGCGGCTCTTCACCGCTGGCATCGGATCCCAATCCCGCCTGTTGGAAGGCCAGGAGGAGCAGGATCGGAATGGGTAGTACGGACCGCACTCAATCCCCCGCGTCGACGGTGATGCCGTGGTCATTTGACACCACGATTTCCCGTCAACTTTATCGTCGATATTCTACGCGGTGGTATCGCGACAGTGAACGTGAAGGTCTTGTTATCCAAGGTCGTCGCACGCGAGGCGGGCCGATTGTTCACCGTCAGGCTGGTCCTCCTCAACTGAGCGGTATTGATGGCAGGGGCATCGAACGACACCGGCAAGTCGAATTCCACGACCACCGTGGTTCTGTTCAAGACGTCCATGCTGACCACCGCCGCTTTGTCGGCGGCATAATCCTCCCTGACCTTATCCACCTCACTATGCCAGCGCCAGAACATGTCATCGGCGGTGCGCACCCAATGCCGTTGACTTTGCACCCTGCTACACCGGCATGATCTCACGCGGCAGCGCTGCTTTCATCGCCTTTGGCCTTCCGTTCGAATCGCCAGCGGCCGTACTGCGACTTGCAGATCCGCGGATAGGATCGCGGCCGGCAGACTCTGTTTCGGCATCGGCTGATGGCGGCCATACCGCGGGTGAATGCCTGCCGCAGATGTCTCGGAACGCGCGTGTGCAGGGCGATGCCTAGCAACGTCGGCAGGCGATCTCCCAGTGCCGCTCGGTTGTGTCGCTTCGGCCGCGGGTTGTCGCCACGCGGTCGTTCGGATGGCGGCAGCGTCAGGATGGCGGTCTCCTCGACCATGCTTTCGAGCAGCATGGTCAGCATGAGGACGATGAGTTCCTGCTCGATGAACTGCGGCGTAGTGCCATGGAAGTGTTCGGCTTCGTAGCGGATCTTGAGGTCGCGGAAGGCGTTCTCGATGCCCCAGCGCCGGCAATAGACCGCGAACAGGTCATCCTTGGTGTAGGTCTCGCGATCGCGCAGGTCGGTGACCAGGACACGTACGCCACCATCAGCGTCGGTGCGCCGGACCAGGCGCAGGCGCTCGTGCAGCGGTCCGTCCGTGTCGGGATCGCGGTACGCGAAGTCGGCTTCGGCATCGGCCGAGCGGCCGGCGAGGAAGCGCTCGACCTCGGCGAAGTCCTTCACGCCGCTGGCGGTCATGCGGATGACGAAGTGGATGCCGCGCGCGACCAGTTCATGCAGCAGGCGGCGTGACGGGAAGCCGCGATCCAGCAGCAGCACATCGCCGGGCTGCAGGGTGTCGAGCAGGCGCAGAATCGCGCTGCGCTCGCCATGGCCCTTGCCGCGGCACGGGACCTGGACCCATGCCACCGGCTGGACGGTGCCGACATCCCACAGCGCGACCTGGAGCAGTTGCGGTTGGTAGGCTTCGCCGCCGGCGATCCTGGGCCGGTCCCATTCGGCGATGATCGACGGTGTCGCCGGCAGCAGGAAGCGCACGCCATCGGCGGCCATGAGCCGGTGTCCTTTCCACAGCCAGCGTGCTCGCGCCGCCGTGGCAACCGGCGAATCCAACGCCG
>JACDEC010000730.1 GCA_013816645.1 Planctomycetota bacterium | reverse complement strand
GCGTTCCCCTCGCCTACGATGCCTGGGCTCCTCGCGAGGGGGAATGGACGGCGTGGGCGAAGTCCGCCCCATTCGCCTTCCTGCCGCTGGCCGTCGAGCAGGCCCGCGCAGATTTCGAGAATGCCCCGACCTTGCCGTTGCCGTGGCTGCCGCCGCCGGGCGACACCGCCCTGGTCTTCGACTTGCCCGGCCTGGAAGGCATCGTCGCTGGCTTGGCTGTTGCCGCGCGAGGCTACCGACCAGTGCCGGTCTACACCTCCTGCACCGGCCAGCACGAAATCGTCCAGACGCGTCCCTTGCTGTGGGGCCTGCTGCAAGCAGCGGACACGCTCGAACGGTTGCGACTGCCGATCGCGGCGCCGCCGGCATTCCTGCTCGATGCGCGGCGCTTATCCGGCAGCCCGCAGCAAGGGCGCTTCGACAACCGTTCCGTGGTGACGGCCGAGGACCTGCCGACCGCATATCGGTTGCGCAGGAGCGGCATCGTGCGCGTCGTGGTGGTACGCTACGCGCTTCTGGAGGACCTCTCCACCGTGCTGCGGCTGTGGCGCAAAGACGGCATCATCGTCGAGGGCTGCCAGAGCCTCGATAAGACGCCCGAGTTGTTGGACCTGCGTCGGCGCTGGTTGCGCACGCTGAAGCAGCGCCTATTCGTGTGGTTCAGGATGCAGCGCACGAGCGCCGGGGGGTTCGGCGCCCACAACCCTCATTATAGCGGCGGCTGACGCCTGACGGTCGCCGCGCCTAGGGCCGGCGGATGACCACTCACGCACTGGAAGACCCGCGCTTGGCCCCGGCCCGCGCAGCCGCAGGCTGCAGCCATGGCTACCTCCAGCGCCGGCCGCGGTTGCGGCATCCTCTTCCTGCTGCCTTTCGTGCTCATCGGGCTCGGGGTGTTCATCGGCCTGGGCGTGATGCCGATGTGGCGCAGCTCGGCCACCGCGCGCTGGGTCGAGGTGCCCTGCACCATCGACCGCGCCGAGGTCGAGACCGAGCGCGACAGCGAGGGCGACCTGATGTCGCGCCTGCGGGTCGCCTACACCTACCGCGTGCAGGGCGTCGAGCATCACAGCGAGCGCTTCTCCTTCGGCGACATGTGGAGCAACGTCGGCACCGCGGCGCTCACCGAGACGGCCGAGCGCTATCGCCAGCAGCCCGCGCAGCGTTGCTGGGTCGATCCGGCGGACGCGACCTCGGCGGTGCTCGATCGCGGCGTGCCGATGCTGGCCTGGTTCGGGCTGTTGTTCGGCGCGATCTTCGGCGGCATTCCCGGGCTCATCCTGGTGTTCGTACTGCGCAGCTGGCGCCGGGCGCGCCGTCGCGCCGCATTCGGAGAAGCGGCTCCGTTGTCCGATGCCGCGAAGGCGGTGGCCAACGCGGCGACCAGCGACGCCGACACCGGGCCGCTGCGCTTGACCGCTAGCGACCGCAAGGGCTGCGGCGTCATCGCGCTGCTCGGCTTCGCCGTGGTGTGGAATGCGGTGTCGTGGATGGGGTTCCTGTCGATGGGAGGCGATTGGTTCGGGCGCATCTTCCTCTCGCTGTTCATCCTGATCGGCGCCGGCCTGGCGGTGCTGGTGCTCCACCAGTTCCTCGCCCTGCTCAATCCGCTGCCGACGCTCGAATTCGAGCGCGGCGGCCTGCGCGCCGGGCAGGCGGTGACTTTGCGCTGGAGTTGGACCGGCAATTATCGGCGCATCACCAACCTGCGCATCGAGCTGATCGGCCGCGAGGAGGCGACCTACCGGCGCGGCACCGACACCACCACCGACAAGCGCGAACTCGCTCGGGTGGTGCTCGTCGAATCGATCGACGTCGACGCCGAGGGCAGCGCACGGGTACGCCTGCCCGCCGATGCTCTGCCCAGCTTCGCCGCCGCCAACAACCGCGTGGTCTGGGCGATCCGGGTGGTCGGCGAGGTCCCGCGCTTCCCCGACGTCGACCGCGAGTTCGCATTCCCGCTGCTGCCCGCCGCCAATGGACCGCTCGACGAGTCGACTCTGGCCGAAG
>JACDEC010000729.1 GCA_013816645.1 Planctomycetota bacterium | reverse complement strand
ATCCCGGGGCGACGGCGAAGCGCGCCCCGGCCGAGCACGCCGCGGCGACCTCGTCGGTGGTGGTCAGCGTACCGGCGCCGAGCGCGAAATCGGGGAACTCCCGGGCGACCAGGCCGATCGCATCGCGCGCCGCGGCAGTGCGGAAGGTGATCTCGGCGACCCGCAAACCGCCCGCGGCCAACGCCCGGCACAACGGCAGGGCGTCGACCGCGCGCTCGAGGACGATCACCGGGACCACCCCGCAGGCGGCCACGGCGGCGATGATGTCGTTGGCCATGGCCAAGGTGTAACCGGGCAGGCTCCAGGTTCAAGCAATCATATATGATATATGATTGCTTGCCTCCTGGCCGGACCCGCAGACCATCGGGCCCAGGAGCCTGAGCATGGCCAGCGTGGTGACCTTCGGCGAGATCATGCTCCGACTCAAACCACCGGGCGGCCTGCGCCTCGGGCAGGGCGATGCGCTCGAGGCGAGCTTCGGCGGAGGCGAGGCCAACGTCGCGGTATCGTTGGCGCGTTTCGGCCACGACGCGCGCTTCGTCAGCGCCATCCCGGCCAATCCGATCGGCGACTGGTGCGTGCAGCAGTTGCGCGGCCACGGTGTCGACCTGCGCCACGCCCTGCGCAGCGGCGAGCGCCTGGGCATCTACTTCCTCGAAGCCGGCGCCAGCCAGCGCGCGAGCACCGTGACCTATGACCGCGCGGGCTCGGCGATCAGCCAGGTCGGACTAGGGACGGTGCGCTGGTCCGAGGCGTTCGCGGGCGCCGGCTGGTTCCACACCACCGGGATCACCCCGGCGCTCTCGGACGGCTGCGCCGCCACGACCGATGAAGCCCTGCGCCTGGCCAAACAGGCGGGGCTTACCACCTCGCTCGACCTCAACTTCCGCAAGAAGCTGTGGACCAAGGCCAAGGCCCAGGAGGTCATGACCCGCCTGATGGCGCACGTCGACGTGGTCATCGCCAACGAAGAGGACTGCGAGTCGGTCTTCGCGATCCGCGCCGGCGACGTCACCAGCGGCCGGCTCGAGCGCGAGCGCTACCTCGACGTCGCCGCCCAGGTCATGCGGCGGTTCCCGAGCGTCGCCCGCGTGGCCATCACCCTGCGCGAATCGCACAGCGCCAGCCGCAACGGCTGGAGCGGCGTGCTGGTCGATCGCGACGGCCATGCCTTCGCCCCACGCTACGAGCTCGACGTCGTCGACCGGGTCGGCGGCGGCGACAGCTTCGCCGCCGGGCTGATCCACGCCCTGCTCGCCGGCAAGGCGCGCGCCGAGGCGATCGCCTGGGCGGTGGCGGCCAGCGCGCTCAAGCACAGCATCGTCGGCGACCTCAATCTGGTCGGCGCCGCCGAGGTCGATGCGCTGGTGGCCGGCGACGGCAGCGGTCGGGTGCAACGATGAATCCGACCATCCCATCGTTCGGAGATCCTGAACATGGCTGACGCCACCAAGCCCGGCCGCCGCGACGCCCTGCTGATTCCGGTGTCTTCGAACGGGTCGCCGCACGACTACTGGCCGGTGAACGGCATCCCGCCGCCGAGCGGCTACGCGGCGAAGCCGACGCTTTGCTGGGTGCGCGCCCGCCCACGGTGCTCGACAAGCGGCACGTCCCGCCCAGCGGCGACAAGCGCGACTACTTCAGCCTCAGCGTGTACTTCTGGCCCGATCCGGCGAAGCCCGATGGGCTGCCCTACATCCCGCGCGACGCCCAGCTGAATCCCGAGACCGAGGACTACGACGGTCCGCGCTTCGCCGAGATGTCGCGCAGCGTCGATACCCTGGCCACGGCCTACGCGATCAGCGGGGACGAACGCTACGCCGGACAGGCGGCCGCGTTCCTGCGCGCCTGGTTCCTCGACCCGGTCAGCGCCATGCGCCCGAACATGCTCTTCGCCCAGTACATCCCCGGCGACGACGTAGTGCTGCCGTGGAAGGAATACCCCGCGCGCTTCGTGCCCGGCAGTGGCGGACGCCCCGGCGTGTTCATGTCCTACGGCGGCACCATAGAGG
>JACDEC010000728.1 GCA_013816645.1 Planctomycetota bacterium | reverse complement strand
ACCTGCGCCTGCGCCCGTTCGCATCCCTCGCAACCGGCATCTACGTCGATCAGCGCGGCACCCGGACCTGGTTGCGCGAGCGCTGCGCCGGGAAACGGGTGCTCAATCTCTTCGCCTACACCGGCCTGTTCTCGGTCAGCCTGCTCGCCGGCGGAGCCGAGCGCGCCCACGACGTCGACCTCTCGGCTCCAGCATTGCGACGCGCGCTCGAGACCGCGCAGCGCAACGCGGTCGCGGAACGCTACGCGCAGACCCACGGCGACTGCATGACCTACCTGCGCCGTGATCGCGACGAGTGGGACATCCTGATCGTCGACCCGCCGACCGCCGCGCAGGGTGCCGATGGCTGGGCGTCCCTACGCGATTACCCCGCGCTGCTCGCCCTGGCATTGCCGCGCCTGGCGCCCGGCGGCCTGCTGATCGCGTGCAGCAACACCATCGGCAAACCGATCCCGCTCGATCGCATCGTCGCCGATGCCGCGCGGGCGGCGGGCCTACGCATCAACGCCGTCGAACTGCCTCCACTCGCGGGCGATGTGCCGCAACTTGCGGGTTTCCCGGAAGGACGACCGTACCGGATCACGGCCGTCCAGCGCCCAGGGTAGCGGGAGACCCGCGGGCTATTCGCCGTCGGGCTATTCGCTACCCGGCTATTCGCTATCCGGCTATTTGCTATCCGGCTATTCGCTATCGGTCAGGCGCGCCGTGCTGAACCAGAACTGCTGGAGCGAACGGATGACGTCGACGAAATCCTCCCAACGCGGCGGCTTGACGATGTAGCCGTTGGCGGAGAGGTCGAAACAGGCGGCGATATCGGCCTCGTCGCTGGAAGTGGTCAGCACCACCGTCGGGATGCGTTTGAGCTCGGCGTGGGACTTGATCCAAGCCAGCAGTTCGCGGCCATCGGGGCTCGGCAGGTTGAGCTCGAGGATGATGAAATCGGGACGCCGCTGCCCGTCGCGCAGCAGCATCAGCGCCTGCTCACCATCATAGGCGAGCAGGAAGTCCGCGCGCAGCCCGAGTTCGAGGAATGCATCCTGGATGAGCTCGACGTCGCTGTGGCTCTTGTCGACGATCAGGATGATGGGTTGACGGTCCATCTGTGCCCGACTGTGACTACGGGCAGGCGGAGGCAACCCCATGACCGAGCAGTTTGCGGGGGTGTCCCCCACGGCAGAGCGGGAGGGTCGCGGCGCCCCTGGCCGCTTGGCTTCACACTGGCCGGGTGAACGCGCGCGTCGGGTCGTCGTCCTCCGGCCGACGGATGCGCTCGAAGAGGTCGCGCGCGAAACGCCCCATCGCCTCCCGGCCGAAGGGTTTGACGAAGACCTCGACCGCGCCGAGTTGGCGCGCCTTGATGTGGTCCTTCGGGCACAGCGACGCCGTCCACAACGCGACCGGCACAGCCGCGGTGGCCGGGAGATCCTTGAGGTCGCGCAGCAGATCGAGGCCACCGATCACCGGCATGTTCAGGTCGATCAGGACGATGCGCGGTGCGACTCCCCGAGCGCACCAGGTGCGCACGCAATGGAGACCATGCAACGCGAGGCTCGAACCGAGGAAGCGCAGGCCCTTGGCGCGTTCGCATATCGCGCCGCTCAGGAACATCAGATCGCCGACCTGATCATCGATCGCGAAGACATCGGCGATGGTCACCAGGGGATCTGGTGCCCACATTCCGTCCAGATCGGCAGGCATCGCTCCTGATCATCGCCGACGCCGACCTCGCGCAAGGGCGGCCATGCACGATCAGGACGCTCGATCGCCGACGCAATCGGCAGCCGTCGGACCTTCGGCAACGACGCGCAGCGACGACACTGGTTCCCGGCTGATGCGCGGCACGCTCGAACCCGCATGGCACCCCTCCCGTCCCCGTCGCTGCTGCCGCTCAGCCAGCGTTTGCGCCGCCATACCACCGATTCCCACGCCGCGATCGAGCGCACCACGATCGCTCGCGCCATGGTCGCCGGCACGATCACCCGCGCCCAGTACGGTGGACTGCTGGTGCAGCTC
>JACDEC010000727.1 GCA_013816645.1 Planctomycetota bacterium | reverse complement strand
GCGCGACATCGACCAGCCGGCGGGTCAGGTAGCCCGAATCCGCCGTCTTCAGCGCGGTGTCGGCCAGGCCCTTGCGGGCGCCGTGGGTGGAGATGAAGTACTCCATGACGGCGAGGCCTTCGCGGAAGTTCGCGGTGATCGGCGTTTCGATGATCTCGCCCGAGGGCTTGGCCATCAATCCGCGCATGCCGGCGAGCTGACGGATCTGCTGCTTCGAGCCTCGTGCGCCCGAGTCCGCCATGATGTAGACCGGGTTGAAGTTGCGCCCCGATCGATCGAGCTCTTCCATCCCCACGAACATCTCGTCGGCGATCTTCTCGGTGACGTCCGACCAGATCGCGATGATCTTGTTGTAGCGCTCGCCGTTGGTGATCGCGCCTTCGAGATACTGGCCTTCGACCTTGATCACTTCGTTGCGGGCGCCATCGACGAGCGCCCCCTTCTGCTCGGGGATGATCAGGTCGTCGATGCCGATCGAGAGGCCGGACCGGGTCGCATAGGTGAAGCCGACGTTCTTCAGGCTGTCGAGCATCTCGACGGTCCTCTCGAGCCCGAAGTGCAGGTGGCAATACTGCACCACCTGCTGCAACCCCTTCTTCTTCAGCATGCCGTTGACGAACGGCATCACCGCCGGCAGCGACTGGTTGAAGATCACCCGGCCGACGGTGGTGTTGATGATCTTGTTCTGAACCTCCTGCACCTCGGCCTGCAGCACGGCCTGGTCGTCACGGGCGACCGTCAGGTCGAGCAGCTGGCCGGTCCAGCGCAGGCGGATCGGCGTCAGCGTCTCCAGTTCCCCTGCCTCGAGCGCCAGCACCACGTCGTCGCCATTCGCAAACACGCGGCCTTCACCCTTGGCCGAGGCCTTGGACTTGGTCAGGTAGTAGCACCCGAGCACGATGTCCTGCGACGGGATCGCAATCGGCTGGCCCGAGGCTGGCGACAGGATGTTGTTCGAGGACATCATCAGGACGGATGCCTCGATCTGCGCTTCCGGCGCGAGCGGGATGTGGACGGCCATCTGGTCGCCGTCGAAGTCGGCGTTGAACGCGGTGCAGACGAGCGGGTGGATCCGGATGGCCTTGCCTTCGACCAGGACCGGCTCGAACGCCTGGATCCCGAGGCGGTGCAGCGTGGGGGCGCGGTTCAGCAGAACCGGATGCTCACGGATGACCTCTTCGAGCACGTCCCACACTTCCGGACGCTGCTGCTCGACCATCTCCTTGGCCTGCTTGATGGTAGAGACGAGGCCTCGCTCTTCGAGCTTGTTATAGATGAAGGGCTTGAACAGCTCGAGCGCCATCTTCTTGGGCAGCCCGCACTGGTGCAGCTTCAACTCCGGTCCGACCACGATGACCGACCGGCCGGAATAATCGACGCGCTTGCCGAGCAGGTTCTGACGGAATCGCCCCTGCTTGCCCTTGAGCGTGTCGGACAGCGATTTCAATGGACGATTGTTGGCACCCCGCAGAACACGTCCGCGCCTGCCGTTGTCGAACAACGCATCGACCGCTTCCTGGAGCATCCGCTTTTCGTTGCGGATGATGACGTCGGGCGCCTTGAGCTCGATCAGCTTCTTCAACCGGTTGTTGCGGTTGATGACGCGGCGATACAGGTCGTTGAGGTCCGAGGTCGCGAACCGGCCGCCGTCGAGCGGCACCAGGGGACGCAACTCGGGCGGAATGACCGGGATGACGTCGAGGATCATCCACTCCGGCTTGTTGGTGGAGCGGCGGAACGAATCGACGACCTTCAGTCTCTTCGCGTACTTGAGCTTCTTCTGGACCGAGGCTTCGGCGCGCATTTTGTCGCGCAGCTCGGTCGCCATTTTTTCGACGTTGATCCGCTTGAGCAGCTCCTTGATCGCTTCGGCGCCCATCTGCGCGCGGAACTTGACCGGGCCGTACTCCTCGCGGGCCTTGCGATACGCGTCTTCGGTCAGCAGCTGGTGCTGCTTCAGGTCGGTATCACCCGGCTCGATGACCACGTAGGCCTCGAAGTAGAGGACCCGTTCGA
>JACDEC010000726.1 GCA_013816645.1 Planctomycetota bacterium | reverse complement strand
CCCGTCACCGGCTCTTACGGCGCCACGGTGGGACTGATCGCGCTGGGCGCGATCGGACGCCGGGTGGCGGACCTGCTGCGTCCCTTCGACGTGCGGGTGATCGCCCATGATCCGCACGCCAGCGCGCCAGCGGGCGTGGAGATGGTCGGGCTCGACGAGCTGTTCCGGCGCAGCGACGTGGTCTCGCTGCACGCGCCCGACATCCCGGCGACCGAGGGCATGATCGGCGCAGCCCAACTGCGTCTGCTGCGCGCGCACGCCACCTTCATCAATACCGCGCGCGGCCGCATCGTCCGCCAGGACGAGCTGATCGCCGTGTTGCGCGAGCGCCCGGATCTCCAGGCCGTGCTCGATGTCACCTGGCCGGAGCCGCCGCCGTCGGACAGCGCGCTGCACGACCTGCCCAACCTGCTGCTCACCCCGCACCTCGCGGGGTCGCAGGGCAACGAGGTGCTGCGCCTGGCCGATTGGATGATCGAGGAGTGCGCGCGCTTCCTGCGCGGGGAACCGCTCGAGCACGCGGTGTCCGCGGGCATGCTCGAACAGATGGCTTGAGACGGGGGTTGGGGGGCGGGGGTTGGGGGTCGGTGCGAGGGATTGCCACGGGTCCGGGGGGAGTCCGGGAGTCCGGGAGTACGGAAGTCCGGAAGTCGCGAGGGCACGTGGCCTGGGTTGCGGCGTGAGTCACGCCCTGGCAAGGCGCGAACAGCGCGAACAGCGCGAACAGCTCGCACAGCTCGAACTCAGGGGAGCGAAGAGCCTCCGGACTTCCGGGCCTTGCCTTCCCACTCCAGGACCTGGCCGTCGGCGAGCAGGCGTTCGCGCAACGGCGCGTAGTCGAGATCCTGGACGGATACGCCGGCGTCGATGGCCTGGCAAGCGGCGGTCGCCGCGGATTGGGCGAGCGCCATGAACACCGGCTCCATGCGCAGCGACCCGTAGGCGATGTGCGAGCACGAGCAGCACACCGGCACCAGCAGGTTCGCGCATTGGCCGCGCGCGGGGATGATCGCGCGGTACGAGACGCCGTAGGGTTCGGTCGGCGGGACCTGGACGTCGCCTTCGTTGAGCACCCGGCCATCGCGTACGAAGCGGCGGCAGTTGTGGCTGTCCATGGTGTAGGAGCCCAGCGCGATCGGATCCTCGGCGCGACGCTCCGCGCGGCAGTCCCGCTCGGTGACCACGTAGTCCGCGACCAGGCGGCGGGCCTCGCGCACGTAGAGCTGGTGTGGCCAGCCGCCGGTGTCCGGGAATTCGTCGCCAGCCAATCCCCATTGGGCGTAATGGTCGCGGATCCGCGCCGGGACGCGCGACTCGTTGGCCAGGAACCAGTGGTAGCCGCGCTGGTAGTCGACGTGGTCCTGGAAGAGCGTCTCGCCGTACTGGGCGTTGGCCTCGCGGCCCACGGCGTAGCGGACTCCGGCCTTGGCCATCAGCTCGCCTTCGTAGGTCGCGTCGATGAACATCCGCGCGCGCACGACGAGCCCGCCGAGCATGGTCACCGCGACGATGCGCGCGCCGTCGCATGCGACGCTGTCCAGGTATTGGCGGTGCTGCACCCGGATGGCGTGCTCGCGCACCAGATCCTTGAATACCGATTCGGCGACGCGCGGTTCGAGCATCCACTCCTCGTCCGTGCCGTAGGCGGCGCCGATGCGCTTGTAGACCTCTCGCGACGCACCGCCGATCGCGGCCTTGCGACCGAAGTCGGTGGCGCCCAGCCCGCTGGCGCTGAGCCCGCCGAGATGGTCGCTGGGATCGAGGATGACCGCGCGCTTGCCCATGCGGGCCGCATGCACCGCGGCGATGACCCCGGCCGATGGCCCGCCGTAGACACAGACATCGGCGTCAATGCGTTCGTCGACCGCATTGACCAGATCGGGGCGGAACGAGACGAGGGGATCCATGGCGGCTTCTGGGGTCGACTCAGGGAACAGCGCGGACGCTGTCGCGGCCTGGGCAGCTGCGAACATGGGCTTTGCTGCTGGGCCTGCTAGATTGTCCAGCGTGCAATCG
>JACDEC010000177.1 GCA_013816645.1 Planctomycetota bacterium | reverse complement strand
ACCCGAGCCCGGAAGCGACAACTGCGCTCGGACACCAGGTCGCAGCTGAGATCGACCGCGACCTCGTCGCCGTAGCGCAGCGGGCGCTTGTAGTCCGCTTCGGCGTGGACCATCGGCAGCGCGTGAGTCCCGGTGCGCAGCAGTTCGGCCAGGTCGAAGCCGCTGGCGAGCAGGGCGGCCTCGTACGCACGGTGCGCGTAACAGAAGAACCATGCGTAGAAGACCACGCCGGCGGCGTCGACCTCCTGCAACTCGACCCGCGACCTGCGGCGGAAAGTGCTCATCAGTTCGGCAATCGCCGGTGCGGACGCAGCGCAGCGTGATGCTCGACTGGGACGACGTTCATGGGTTCCCCGGCTCCCGGTGAGGATGCGTGATTGCAAGCACTATAGGATGTCGTGCGGCATGGTCCACGTGGCACGCCGACGGTCGGAGAAACGCCGAAGCTCGATCTTGAATCGCCCGTGCCCGACCTACCTTCGACCCCCCGCCCAACGACGACTCCTGGAAGCCGACCAACGATGGATCACCGCCAGCTCTGCTCCGCCGCCGCCGCCGCCCTCGCCGCGGTCCCCGCCAACCACCGCCCCGAGGTGCTGGTCGGCTTCGACGGCTTCATCGACGCCATCATCGACGTGGTCGCCACGCGCGCGTCGACGACCAGCTACACGGCGATGACCACGATCGGTGAATACGGCCAACGCGTGCTGCAGGCGGCGGGCAAGAGCGCCAACTTCGAGCTGGTGGTCAAGCAGAGCAAGATCGGCGGCAACGGCCCGATCATGGCCAACGCCTTGTGCAGCTACGACTACGCGGTCACCGCGATCGGCGTGCTCGGCGCCGGCGCGATCGATCCGGTGTTCGCCCCGCTCGCCAAGCGGGCCAAGCAGGTGATCACCCTGGGGCCGGCGGGATCGACCGACGCGCTCGAGTTCAGCGACGGCAAGCTGATGCTCGGCAAGGTCCTGCCCATGGAGCAGGTGACCTACGAGCACCTGCTCAAAACCGTCGGCCGCGACCAGCTCGCCGCCATCCTCAAGCGCTCGCCCGGCGTGGCGACCGTCAACTGGACCATGACCCTCGGCATGACCGAGATCTGGAACCGCCTGGCCGACGAGATCCTGCCCGGACTGCGCCCGGACCGGCCCTTGTGGTTCGTGGACCTCGCCGACCCCGCCAAGCGCACCGCCGACGACCAGCGCAAGGGCCTGGCGGCGCTGACCAAGCTGCAGAAGCACGTCGACGTCGTGCTCGGCATGAACGAGATGGAGCTGCGCCAGGTGCTCGCAGCGCTGGGCAAGACCTGGCAGGCCGGCGACAGCGAATGGGAGCAGGCGCGCAAGGGCTGCGAGATCGTGCGCGACGCGCTCGGCATCTCCTGGGCCATGTGCCACCTGGTGAAGTCGGCGGCGGTGGCCTGGACCAAGACTGGCGCCTCCGGCTCGGCCGCGTCCGATGGGTTCTTCGACCCCAAGCCCAAGATCACCACCGGCGCAGGCGACCACTTCAATGCCGGATTCCTCGCCGCGCTGCTCGCCGGCATCGAACCGGCCCACGCGATCCAGATCGGTGGAGCGACCAGCGGTCACTACGTGCGCACCGCCGAATCGCCGAGTCGCGCCCAGGTCAGCGCCTTCCTCAAGCAGCACGCCGAATCCGGCCGTGCGACCGCGCGCTGATATGCCCGCCGCTGATGTGTCCGCCGAGATGGCGATGCCCGATCGTCCATGGTCGGCCGGCGAAGCGTCCGGACTCCGTCTTGAGTCGATGTCGGCCCGGCGTATGTACTCCGTGCTCGCCAGCGGGCAGAGGTAATTCGATGGCACCGCAAGCACTCGCGCTGACCCAGGCCTGGCCGGCGATCATCGATCGCCTGCGCACGCCCGAGAACGAGAAGGCCATCCACACCTGGCTGGGCTCGCCGAAGGTGCGGCCGCTCGGGGTCGAAGCCGGCGTGATGACCATCGAGTGCCCGACGCCGCTCTTCCAGTTCACCATCCGCGACCGCTACGCGCGCCAACTCGCCACCATCGCCAGCGAACTGCTCGGCGAGCCGGTCGCCGAAGTGGTCTGCCGCGTGCCCGGCAGCGCGCTGCGCGAGCACGAGCAGCAGAAGCAGCAGGCCAGCGCGCCCGCAGCCGGCGCCACCGCAGCCGGTCGCGAACACGCCCGCCACGGCCATCGCAGCTTCGGCCACGGCTTCAAGCTGCTCGAGGATTTCGTCGTCGGCACGTGCAACCGCATGGCCTACGACGCGGTGATGCGCATCCTCGACAACCCGCGCAATCCGGTGAATCCGCTGTTCATCCACGGGGCGTCGGGACTCGGCAAGACCCACCTCGAGCAGGGCCTGGCGCTGGCGTTCAAGGAACGCCACCCCAAGTGCAAGGTCCAGTACATCCGCTGCGAGCAGTTCACCAACGACTACATCAGCGCCTGCGAAGGCGGACCGGCCGGCATCCAAGCGTTCCGCATCCGGATGCGCCATCCCGACCTGCTGCTCATCGACGACATCCACTTCCTGAGTCGCGGCCAGATGGTCAAGACCAAGGAAGAGCTCTTCGCCACCTTCAACGAACTCACCGAGCAGGGCAAGCGGGTGGTGATCACCTCCGACGCCCATCCCGCCGACATCAAGTACCTGGAGGAGCGCTTCATCCAGCGCTTCGCCGGCGGCCTGGTCGTCGCCCTGGAGAAACCCGATCCCGCGGTGCGCCGCGAGGTCGTCCTGGCCAAGGCGCGCTCACAGAACGTCGCGGTCGGCGACGAGGTCATCGACTACGTCGTCGACCACATCGTCGACAACATCCGCGAGCTCGAAGGCGCGGTGAACAAGCTGGTCGCTTTCGCGCACAGCTTCCAGCGTCGCGTCGACCTGTCGCTCGCCCGGCAGGCGCTGGCCGACATCGTCGACCGCGGTGCCGGCGAGCCGCGCTTCAAGCTGATCACCCGTTCCGTCGCCGACTACTACGAGGTCACCGTCGACGACCT
Organism: Planctomycetota bacterium; assembly: GCA_013816645.1. GTDB lineage: Bacteria > Planctomycetota > UBA11346 > UBA11346 > UBA11346 > JACDEC01. The sequence goes on along the minus strand of JACDEC010000177.1, from coordinate 3,413 downwards.
GGTCGGCAAGAGCCGTTCGGGTCCACGGGCCACCGCGCGGCACGTGGCGATGTACGTGCTGAAGATGTCGGGCTCGGACACGTATTCGGCCATCGCCCAGGCCTTCGATGTGAAGAGCCATTCGAGCGTGGCCTATGCCTGCGAACAGGTGGCGCAACTGCGCGCTCGCGATCCCGCCTTGGATCGCTTCGTCACCGATCTGCTCGTACGACTCAAGCGCTCCTAAGGCGGCCTGCGCGTTCACGCGCGCCCTCCCGCCTCCCCTCCGGCGCGGTGCGCCTGCGCGAAGGCTGACGGGCGTGCATCACGTGGGGCCCTGCCCACGTGATGGCGCTCGCGATCCCGCCTTGGATCGCTTGGTCGCTGATCTGCTGGTGCGGTTGAAGCGGAGTTGAAACCGTTCCTCGCCAGGCGGTGGGGGCAGTGACGTGATCGCGGTGAATGAGACAGTCCGTTCGCGCGGACCAGGGGGTCTTTTAGACTCATCGCGAGTCGGCGTGGGGACGTTGCTGGTGCCGTAATGCCGCTTTCGCTGGTTCATGGGGGATCCATGCCGGCCCGGCACGCCGAGCGCTTTGGAGCCCGACTGCAGTCGCTCCACGGCCTTACCGCGATCTCATTGTGGCGCGGTCGATTGTGGGCCATAGTCTCAACGGCGCCGCCCTCCCGGGGGCGATCATCAACTTCCCTCTCATCAACTTCCCTCTCATCACTTTCCCTCTCATCAACATTCCTCTCGTCAACTTCCCCTGGCTACTCGAAGGAGCCTTCCGTGCGTCACCTGCTGCTCTCCACGATCCTCGCCTGCGGCATGTCCCCTGCGCTGGTCGGGGCGACCTACATCGAGCGCCAGAAGCCGACGAATGTCGAGCTCGATAACGTCGTCATGGCGCCCGAGTCGCACCTCAACGTGCGGGTCCGCTTCCAATGCGTGTTCATCGAGTACGCCGACCTCTACGACCCCATCCACACCGAATACACCCCCGAGCGCTACCTCAATCTGGCGGTGTGGGACGACGATGCCGACCTGTCCAATCCCGAAGTGCGCGCCAAGCCGTTCGTGACCCTGTTCATCGAGAAGTCCCGCGCCGGCACCGGCGTGTTCGACACCCTCAAGAAGTACCAGCTCATCGAAGTCACTGGCGCGGTGACCTCGGTCGCGCGCGGAATGCCCTGGATCACCGCGCACGATATCAAGGTCCTCGGCGAGGCCGGCACCTTCGACGATCGCGCGATCTACCACCTCGAACAAGCCAACCTGCTCGCCAAGGACGGCGCCTACGACCTGGCCGACGCGCAATATGCCTCGGCGCTGAGCAAGGAGCTGCCCTCCGCGGCGCGCGTGCATGTGCTCGAAGTCCGCGCCCGCAATCTGATGGCCGCAGCGCGCTTCGACGACGCAGCCAAGGCGCTGCGCGAAGCCCTCGCCATCGTCGCCAAGACCGACAACGCCGATGGCGAGAAGCGGGTCAGCTCCAAAGACCAGGCGCAGCTCCATTACCTGCTTGCCAAGGCGCTGTGCGAGAGCACCACGCACGCCCCGGATTACGAGACTGCCGCCACACATGCGCGCAAGGCGGTCGCGCTCGACCCTGCCAACGGCGACGCCTATGCCGTGCTCGGCATCGCGCTGGCCGGCAAGAAGGATTACGACGAAGCTCGCCGTCAGTGCGCCCAGGCCATCCGCCTGCAGCCGAACAACGCCGAGGTGCGCTGGTACCTCGGCCGCATCCTCGACCTGCAGGGCCAGCACGATGAGGCGATCGAGGCGCTCAAGAAGGCCATCGACCTGACTCCGAAGGATCCCCGCACCCATCGCGCGATCGCCAGCGCCTATTTCCACCGCGCCCAGAAGGGTGGACCGAAGGCCATCGACGACCTGCTGACCGCGGTGCGCGAATACGACATCGCCATCCGTCTCAATCCCGCTGACGCTGATGTGCATTACGAGAGCGCGCAGGCGGTCGAAGCCGCGGTCGCCGCCAAGGGCGACATCATGGTCGGTGCGGACAAGGTCGCAGCGACCGTCGATCACGCCATCGAACGCTACAAGGCCGCCCTGGTCGCGAACCCGCGCCATGTCGACGCGCAACTCGCCCTCGCCCGGCTTTTCAAGGACACCGGACGCGCCGATGAGACCCACAGTCTGCTCAAGACCACGGTCGAACAGGATCCCAAGCAGGTAGAGGCCTGGCTCGAACTTGCCCGCTTCGAGACCGGACTGGGCAAGCCCGACGAAGCCGGCCTCTCGCTGCAGAGCGCGCTGAAGGCCAACCCTGGCAATGCCAAGCTGCTGAGCGCCGTCGGACAATGGGCCGTGCAGAACCGCCGTCCTGACATCGGCATCCCCGCCCTCGAGGAACTGACCAAGGACAAGAAAGGCGTTGGCGCGAGCCTCGATCTCTCCGAATTGTACCTGGTTGCCGGCCGTGCCAAGGACGCGTTCAAGCGCATCCGCCTGGTGGCGGATAATGCCAAGGGCGCCGACAAGGCCCGCGCCGCCGCGCTGGAAGACCAGGCGCTGATCGCCCTCGGCAAGAAGAAGGCGCCGGCTGCCGAGGCGGAGCCGGAAGCGCAGCCCGCGCCGGCACCGGAAGCGCAGCCCGCGCCCTGAACACGGCGCTCGCCAAGCGAACGGCCTCCGCCATCCGGCGGGGGCCGTTTCGTTTGGCGACCACGACCCTGGTCGCATACCTGACCAGCGGTCGGGGACCGTTGGCACCCCGCCGATGCCGCGTAGGCTGCGCCCGTGCTTGTCGAACTGGCCGTGGTCAACCTCGTCATCGTCGCCGAAGCGCGCATGTGCCCCGGCGAAGGATTGACCGTGGTCAGCGGCGAGACCGGAGCTGGCAAGAGCCTCCTGCTCGACGCACTCGACCTGCTGCTCGGCGGACGGGCGCGCACCGGCCTCATCGGACCGGCTGGCGACAGTGCCACGGTCAGCGCCGTGTTCGCCGTCGATGCGGACCTCGCCAGGGCGGTCGAAGCCGCCTGCGGGGTTCCGGCCAGCGATGGACAGGTGATCCTGCGCCGACGCCTCGGCGAGGGCGGGCGCAGCCAGGCGTGGATCAATGATGTGCCGGTGACGGTCGCGGCGTTGCGCGCGGCTGGAGACCTGCTCGTCGAGGTCCGGGCGCAAAACGAAGCGACCCGCCTATCCGAACCCGCGCGTCAGCTCGACCTGCTCGACGGTTACGGCGGACATGAGTCGCTCGCCGAGCAGTTCCGCCGCCTGCACCAGCGCTGCCTCGATCTCGCCGGGGAGCTCGCGCGCTTGGATGGAGGCGAACGCGAGAGCCTGCGCGAGCGCGACTTCCTGCGCTTCCAGCAGGAGGAGCTGACCGCGCTCGATCCCAAACCCGGCGAACTCGCGGCCCTCGAAGAACGCCAGCGCGCGCTCGCCGCGTTCGGAC
>JACDEC010000176.1 GCA_013816645.1 Planctomycetota bacterium | reverse complement strand
GGGTGAGCGCGACGCCGCCGATGCGCAGCGACTGCCAGCCCGTGGCCTGACCGGTGTTGAAGCGTGCGGGGTCCTGGCCTTCGACCGCAAACAGGAAGCCGGTGCGCACCCCGAGCTGGGCGAAGGGCGCTGGCCCGGACAGGCCGAACGACCAGGTCAGGCCGACGATGACGTGCTCGCCGGCGGCGAGATCGAGGTCGTAGGTCTCGAAGTACCAGTGACGCTGCTCGCCGCGCTCGGGGCCGCGTCCGACCGGGGCGCCGTCGATGAACAGCCGGTAGCGCTCGTCGGCCGAGACATGCGCGCGGATGCGCAGCGGCGCGTCGAGGGTGACGCGCAGGCGGAAGGCGACCACGCACGGCTCGCCGGTGGGCGCGACGACATGGCTGATCCAGCTTGCCGGCCAATAGGCGCGCACCCAGAACGAGCTCTCGGGGTGGTCGAGGTAGGGATCCTTGGCGATGAGCGTGCGCATCTGCGCACCGTGCCCGGATCCAGGCGACCCTCAATCAGCCGATCCACGCCGAGGGTAGCACGCCATTGCCCGGTCCTCGTGTCAGGACACTAGGGTTGCTGCTCGATCTCGGCGAGCCGCCAGGCGACGAAGGCGTCGGCGACCGGATCGCCTTCGATCTGATCCCAGCAGCGCCGCCAGAGCGGCAGCGCGAGGTATGCGTGGTAATCGCTGCGCGCATCTTCGGCCTTCCCGGCGAGCTCGGCGCGCAGCCCACGGCAGACCAGCAGAGCCGCCGGCGCCTGGGCGCTGAACGGCTGGGCGAGGAACGCGGCTTCGTCCTCTTCCCCAAGCACCAGCCGCGCCGCGTGCCAGGGGCGACCGCCGAGCCAACCAGGGCCGCTGGCGACCACCGCGCGCAGCTGGTCAACGCATGCTCCAGGATCGCCGCGATGGTCGAGGAACGCCAGTCCGATGGAGCGCACCCACCAGGAGACATCGAGGCTGCGGTTGAGCGGGACCGCCTTGACTGCGCGCGATGCCGCGGCGGCCGCTACCAGGTCGCCGCGTTGACAGGCCTGAATGGCCAGGGCGAGGTGGATTTGCGCCAGGCGTGCGGCATCGGCCGAGAAGACGCTGGACAACGCCTCGTCGAGGCGGCCGGCGTGCAGCGACGGCAGCATCGCATAGGCCGGCTCGAGCTGCCCAGCGGCGTACGCGGCCAAGGCCTCGTCGATCCGCCCGGTATGCAGGCGCGCGCTGATCCAAACCAGCGAGTACTGCTTTTCCCTGGTCAGCACCTGATCCGCACGACCAGAGCGGATCAGCACGTCGTTCCCGGTTTCGCCGCGCTCGCTCAGGTAGGCGGCCGCTTCGTCGTAACGCCCCTGGGCGTTCAGCGTGAACATGACCGCTTTCATGTTCAGCTGATGGTCGCGCACCACCTCGTCGAGGCGTCCGAGTTGGATGAGCGCGAGCGGGATCTGGCGCTGTGCCTCGGGATGCCGCGAGATCACCTGGTCGGCCCGGCCAAGCGCCATCAGCGCCGCGCAGACCTGGCTTTCCAGGAGCGGATACTCGTCGATGACGCGCTGGTAGTGGCCAAGCGTGATGCACGACTCGGCGACCGGGGTTTCGATCGCCGGATCGTGCGCCATGGCGAGACGGTCGATCACGGTGAGCCAGGCCAGCACCTGCTCGCGGCGGCCGCGTTGACCGGCGATCATGAGCATGCGTCCGCCCAGCAGGGCCAACCGCGAGCGCATGGCGGGCGCTTGGTGGAGCAGCTCGGCGAAGCGGCTGGTCGCCTTGACGATATCGCCCGCGCCATCGATCCATTCGATGCGATGGATCTCGGCGAGTTGCGCATAGTTGCCGTTTGCCAGGTGCTTCCACAGGGCTTCGGCGCTGTCCTGGTGCCCGAGGCGCAGCTCGCTCAGGCCCTGCTTGTAGAGGGCCTCATCGCCGAGCTCGCTGCCGGCATGGGCTTCGGCGGCGGCACCGTACTGCTCCGCCGCCTCGGCGAAGCGGTCGTGCTGGTACCAGCTATCGCCGATCGCCGTCGCCGATACGCGCTCCGGAACATCCTTGGTGTAGAGCGCCAGGTGGTCGAAGGCCTTGCCGGGATAGAAGGCGTAGAGTCCGATCCATCCCGAAGCGCAGGGGAAGGGCGCCCGGTACTCGCACACCCGCCGACCATCGATCTCGATCGCGATCAGGTCGTGGTCGACCTCGAAGCGCAGGCGGTAACGGCGTCCCGTCTCCAGACGCATGCGATGGGTGGAAACCGGATAGTTCAATCCACGCTGATCGGTGCCGCTGAAGATGTGGACCTGCGAGTTGTCGAAGGCACCGACCTGGAGCATGTATCCGCGGCTCAGGGTCTTCCAGATGTTCGGTTCGATGAACGGATCGTCGGGCGTCCACACCGCGGACAGATCGCAGGGACGCGACCCCGGGAGCATCTCGCCCTCGACCTCGATGGCGACCGGACCATGCACCGGACGGTCGAAGAACAGGAAGCTTCCGAGTTTGCCGGTACTGACCAGGCGGCCGTCGCGCCGCTCCCAGCCGGTGCCGGTACCGGCGGGTTTCATCCTCGATTTCCAGAGATCGTCCTCGAACTCGCTGCGGAATGTCGGGCTGCCCCAGGAGGCCACCTCTTTCAGCCGCTCGCCATAGACCCACAGGGCGCTGGTGATCAGCGCCGCCAATGCCGCAGACGTCAGCCAGAAGGACCGGGCGTGCTGGCGGTGCCAGCGCATCAGGCGCTCGCGCAACGTCTCGCGATACGCACTGATCGCCAGCCCGGCCTGGTAGGCCTGGAGGTCGGCGGCGAATTCGTTGATAGCGCGGTAGCGCTGCGGCGCATCGGCGGCCAGCGCCTTGAGCGCGATGGCGTGCAGGCGCCTGGGGACCCGGGCGCGCTCCTCCGCCGTCAATTCGTCGACCACGCCGGCGCGCTTCTTGCGCCAGAATTCTTCCTCGTTCTCCGCCCAGGCCGGCAGGCGCAGCGCGAGCATGTGGAACCAGGTCGCCCCGAGCCCGTAGATGTCCGAGGCCTGGTCGGCGGGTTCGGCGCGCGCCTGCTCGGGGCTCATGTAGGCCGGCGTCCCCGTCACCCGCGCCTGCGCCGGTTCCTCGGCGCGCACCCTGGCCGCGCCCCAATCGACCAGCACCACCTCGCCGAAGCGCCCGAGCATGATGTTGTCGGGTTTGACGTCCTGGTGGACGATGCCGCGATCGTGCGCGCAGGCGAGCGCATCGCAGATCTTGAGCACGATGTTCACGCGTCGGTTGAAGTCGCCGAGTTCACTCGGCACGTCGCCCCTGGCCGCGCGACGCAGCGCGTCGCCCAGCGAGATACCGCTGACCCGACGCATGGTCAGGTACACACCGCCCGAGTCGGTCTGGTCGAGATCATAGACCGGCACGATGTTCGGGTGATCGAGGCGCGCGGTGATGCATGCCTCGCGGACGAAGCGCACGAGTCGGCGGTTGTCGCGGGCGAGACCCGCCTCGAGGAACTTGATCGCGACTTCGCGGCCGAAGTTGCGGTCGCTCGCCGCGTAGACGTGGCTGGTCGCTCCGCTGCCGAGCAGTTCGCCGATCGCGTAGCGCACCATCGGCCCGGCGTCGGGGTCGACCAGCGTCCCCAGCCCGGCCTTGCCGATCACCGGCACCTCGGTCGGCGCGGGCACCACCACCCCGGAACTCGAACCGTCGACCGCGGTTCGATCGAGCGAGGGTACCCCTGCCTGCAGCGAACCATCGGCAACGGTCCGCTCGGCCAACGACCTGCCGAACGGAACAGGCGACGGTGGATCGGGATGCGCTTGATCTGGCTCGGGCATGAGACGGTGGCCTGACGATGGCCCGCGGCGATGCCGCGCCAATATCAAATCGACCGGCGATGCTGCGGGCACGCCCGCCGATGCACCCGGAGCGCCTTGCGGTTGCAACCTCGCACCGCGAGCGGACAACCCGGGCCTCTTAGGAGGGTTCCATGCAGGTCCACGCCGACAATTCGCTCTCCATCGGTCGTACCCCCCTGGTGCGCCTGAACCGGGTGGTCCCGGCGGGAAGCACGATCTACGCCAAGATCGAGGGGCGCAACCCGGGCTACTCGGTCAAATGCCGCATCGGCGCGGCGATGATCTGGGACGCCGTCCAGCGCGGCGTGCTCAAGCCCGGCATGGAAATCATCGAGCCGACCTCGGGCAACACCGGCATCGCCCTGGCCTTCGTCGCCGCTAGCCGCGGCTACAAGATCACCCTGACCATGCCCGAGAGCATGAGCATCGAGCGCCGCAAGGTGCTCAAGGCGTTGGGCGCCACCATCGTCCTGACCGAGAAGGCCAAGGGCATGAAGGGCGCGATCGAGGCGGCCAACGCGATCCGCGACCGCGACCCCGCGCGCCACTGGATGCCGCAGCAGTTCGACAACCCGGCGAACCCGGACATCCACGAGCGCACCACCGGCCCCGAGATCTGGTCGGACACCGACGGCGGCGTCGACGTGCTGGTCTGCGGCGTGGGCACCGGCGGCACGATCACCGGGGTCAGCCGCTTCCTCAAGAAGACCAAGGGCAAGCGCATCGTCTCGGTTGCGGTCGAACCGGTGGAGAGCCCGGTGATCACCCAGACGCTTGCCAAGCAGGAGCTCAAGCCCAGCCCGCATCCCATCCAGGGCGTCGGCGCCGGCTTCGTGCCCAAGAACCTCGATCTGTCGCTGGTCGACCGCGTCGAGCAGGTCAGCGGCCCCGATGCGCTGGCGATGGCGCGGCGCCTGGCGAGCGAGGAAGGCATCCTCTGCGGCCCGAGCTGCGGAGCCGCGGTGGTGGTCACGGCGCGCCTGGCCGCGCTCCCCGAGTTCGCCGGCAAGCTCTTCGTGACCGTGCTGCCCGATTCGGGCGAGCGCTACCTGACGGGAGCGCTGTACGAAGGTGTCTTCTCCGGTATCGCCGAGGCCAAGGCCGGCGACACCATCTGATCCCTGCCATCCTGCCATCGCTTGGCAAACACTCCGCGGATTGATAAAGCCACCTCATGCCCATCAAGCGTGCCCCGACCGTCATTTCCAATCGGCTCCCAGCGGCCCAGCGCACCATCCGCCAGGAAGCGGTCATCGCCCTGCTGGTCACCGCCGACAGCGTGCGCAACCGCTTCACCGAACTGTTCGCCGAACACCGGGACGCGTCCATGCAGCAGTACGATGTGCTGCGCATCCTGCGCGGCACCGGTGCCGACGGGCTCGCGGCGGCGGCGATCGGCGAACGCATGATCGAGGGCGGGTCGAGCTACGCCCACACCATCGAACGGCTGGTATCCAAGGGCCTGGTCTCGCGCAGCCATGCCCACGACGATCGACGACACACCGTGTGCCACGTCACCAAGCGCGGTCTCGAGGCCCTCACCAGGCTCGAAGGTCCGGTCGACGCGCTCGACGAGGATGCGTTGACCTGTCTCGACGAGGTCGAATCGGCGCAACTGCTCGCGCTGCTCGACCGGGTGCGCAGCCACAACGTTCGCTGACGGGGGTTGGGGGTCAGGGGTCGGGGGTCGGCGCGCAGCGTGAACGCGCGTACGCATCGCCTGGCACGATGCGCTGGGTGCCAACGGGGTGCCAACGTCGGCAATCAGGGAGCAAGGCGTTTTCCCAGCTTGCCGGACGGGGTTGGCTGGCCATGGTCGCGCCTGCGCGGCGACCGACCTCGCCGACGCGGGAGCATCCCATGAAGAAGCCGTTCACCTATGACCGCAACCGCACTGCTCCGGAGGTCCGCGCAGCGCTCGAGCTGATCGCCGCCGACTTCCCGATCCGCGGGGGATCCGCGAAGCAGGCGGACGTCGCCTTCGCGCTCGATCCCTCGGCCCAGGGTCCGACGCTCGCGCGCTCCGGACGCACGACCGCGATCACCGGCGCCACGATCCCGCACCTGCTGCGCGGCCTCGCCACGCTGCGCGGCTTCGCCGCAACCGCAACGGTGCCCAAGGCCCACGCCGAGACCGCGGCGTTCACCACGCTCGGCCTCATGCAGGACATGTCGCGCAACGCGGTGATGCGTCCCGCGACGGTCGAACTGATGCTGCGGCGCATCGCGCTGATGGGCATGAACCAGTTCATGCTCTACACCGAGGACACCTACGACATCCCGACCCGCCCCTACTTCGGCTACATGCGCGGCCGCTACACCCACGCCGAATTGCGGCGCATCGACGATTACGCGCACCGGCTCGGCATTGAGGTGGTGCCCTGCATCCAGACCCTCGGCCACCTGTGGCAGGCGCTCAAGCACATGCCCTTCGCGGATCTGCGCAGCAACGGCGACATCCTGCTGGTCGGCGAACCCAAGGTCTACGCGCTGATCGAGGAGATGTTCGCGGCGACCACCGCCTGCTTCCGCACCAAGCGCATCCACATCGGCATGGACGAGGCTCACGACGTGCAGGGCGGGCGTTACGAG
>JACDEC010000725.1 GCA_013816645.1 Planctomycetota bacterium | reverse complement strand
GCACCCACGGTCGCTCCCTCGGCGCCGATCGCCGCCGCGATCGCGCCATCCTCGGTCGCAACCCCCTCGGCTGATCCCTGGGTGCCAGCACCCGATCTCTTCACCCGTCCGGCGGCGGATGTCCTGGCCACGATCGCCGCGGTGGCCGCCACCTGTCGGCGCTGCCCGCTGTGCACCACCCGCACCACGGTGGTGCCCGGCGAGGGCAGCGCGACCGCCCAACTGCTGTTCATCGGCGAAGCGCCCGGCGCCGAGGAGGACGCCAGCGGCCGTCCCTTCGTCGGCCCCGCCGGGGAGCTGCTCGACCGGATGATCGTGGCGATGGGCCTGAGTCGCGCCGAGGTCTTCATCACCAACGTGGTCAAGTGCCGGCCGCCCGGCAATCGGGTGCCCGAGCCTAACGAAGTCGCGACCTGCATGCCGTTCCTGCGCGCCCAGATCGCGGCGCTCAAGCCGCGCATCATCTGCACCCTCGGCAACGTCCCGCTCAAGGCGCTGTTCGGCGAGGAGGTGCCCGGCATCACCCGCTCGCGCGGTCAGAAGATGTCCTACCAGGGCATTCCGGTGATCCCGACCTTCCACCCCAGCTACCTGCTGCGCAATCCCGCGGCCAAGAAGCCCTGCTGGGACGATCTCCGGGTTGTGCTGCGCGAACTCGGCCGCACGCCGCCGGCGCGGGCCTAGTGTCCTATCCGAGCCATGCACTGCACCGGGCTTGGCCGCAGTGGCCATCTGCAGCGATTCGTCCAGACAGGACACTCGCTCACCTGGCGGGCCCCCTTCGACCAGTCCCCCCTTGTCAGGACGGTGCCCCGTCAACAATGCACGTTGAGCCGGTGCGTAGCGTCTCGTACGGGAGGGATCGATGAGCGAATTCGACGGCGATGGCCCGGAAGACAAGCTGCTGCAGGAAGCCGAAGAGCTGATGCGGCAGAAGCGTTTCCAGGACGCCGCGAGCCGCTATCGCAACCTCCGCCAGTACTCCCCGACCGACCTGTGGGCCAGCCTGGGCTATGCCAGTGCGCTCGAACTCGCCGGCAAGGTCAGCGAAGCCGAGCAGATCCTCGAGGAGGCCGCGCTGAGCCACCACCGCTCGGCGCCCCTGCACCGCTTCCGCCGGCTGTTCTTCGAACGCCGCGAGGATCCGGGCGAAGCCGCGACCAGCGTCGCGGCCCTGCACGCCGCCGCGCTCGAGGAGGGCCCCGAGGACCAGCTCGCCGACCTCTACTTCAACCAGGGCCGCTACCACGAGGCGCTCGCCGAGCTCGAGCGCCTAGTGCGCGACGGCGAACTCGGCGAGAACGAACTGCGCGCCAGCGTGCTCGCGCGCATCGGCGCCTGCCTGCGCCAGAACAGCGACTTCGACGGCGCCCGGCTGCGCCTGGAAGAAGCGATCGACCTCGACAGCACCAACCATTGGATCCTCAGCGAACTCGCCGAGGTCGAGCGCGCGCTCGGCGACATCCCCGCCGCCCGCCGCCGCTACCAGGAGGCGCTCGAGGCCAATCCCGAGGACCACTGGTGCCGCGGCCACCTCGCGCAGATGGAATGCGAGGACAGCAACATCGACCGGGGCGTCGAGCTGTACCGCGAGATCCTGGTCGCGATGCCCAAGGCGGCGTGGGCCAAGGTCGAACTCGCCCAGGTGCTCACCGAACGCGATCCTGGCGAGAGCGCCAAGCTGTGCGCCGCCGCCCTCGACGACGATCCGACCTATCCGTGGGCGCACGCGCAGCTCGGCAACCTGGCGCGCCGCGCCGGGGATCTCGACCAGGCGCGCGAGCACTACCGCCAGGCGCTGTCGGGTTCGTCGAGCGCGGCGTGGATCCTGCACGAGCTCGCCGACATCTGCCGCCATCTCGGGCGCATGCAGGAGGCCTACACCCATCTCGAGCACGCGCGCGGCACCGACCCCTACGACGCGACCACCTACGGCTACTTCGCCGACCTGCTGCGCCATGAGGGCAAGCACGGTTCGTCGATGGCCAACCTCGAGAAGGCCGTAGAACTCGATGGCGCCTACACC
>JACDEC010000724.1 GCA_013816645.1 Planctomycetota bacterium | reverse complement strand
GCGCAGCAGCGCGGGAACGCGCGCGAGATCGCGGCGGGCGACCACGAGATCGAGGTCGTTGTCGAAGCCGGCGGCGACCGCGCGGTCGTCGCCGACCAGGCACCAACGCAGCCCGGCGCGATCGAAGGCGGCGAATACCGCCGCCGCGAGCGCAGTTCGGTCGGCGCACACCAGCGGTGGAGCGACCGCGCCGAGATCGCCGGAGCGAACGGGCGTTCGGCGGGTTGCGGCCTCGGCGCCGCCAGGTTCGTGCGGATTCATGCGACCATCCCTTCCTTGGCGAGGCCTGCTTTGCGGCGCAGGACCAGCCAGAATGCCACGCCGACGACGATGCAGTTGATCAACGCGTTGCCGAGCAGCGCCCACGCGGCGCCATCCAGACCATAGCGGCTCACCGCCAGCGGCCCGACCGCCACCGTCACCACCGCGCAGACGACCTGTCCGAGGAAGCCCGGCCGAGCCTCCTTGAGGGCATTGAGTCCGACGGTCGCCAGACGCGCGAGGAATCCGAACAGCTGGGTCGCGGCGACGATGCGCAGGACCTGGGCGCCGTCGACGAACTCGCTGCCGAGGGTCGCGTGCAGGATGGCCTCCGGCCAGACCATCGCCGCGACCATCAGCGGCGTGACCAACAGGCAGCCCAGCGTGGCGAAGCCGCTCCAGGCGCTGCGGTACGAGCGGAGATCGGTGGTGAGCAGCTGGCGACGCAAGCGCGGAGTGGCGTAGGACTCGATGCCCTGCATGAGCACGTTGGCCAAGCCGAGCAGTCGCATCGCACCGTTGAGCAGGGCGACCTCGCGCAGGCCGAGGAAGCCGGCGACCAGGAACGGGTACAGCTGCGAGGCGCTCCACAATGCCAGCGACGCGCCCAGGCCCCAGCGGCCGAATTCCCAGTGCCTGCCGGCGACGGCGCGGAAATCCTCGGGAGCGACACCGCCCAGGGCCGAACGGTTCAGCATCAGCCCGGCTGCCCAACCGCAGATCGCGCACCCCGCGACCGCGGTCATCGCCACGGGCGCGTCGAAGCTGCGCGTCGGCCACAGCAGCAGCGCGACGGCGGCGATGGCAAGGCAGGCGTTGCCGGCGACATCGATGAGCAGGGCGCGCGCCCCATCCTGGAGCGCATAGGCGATGCGGCGGTGGACTTCGCTGGCGACCCGCGCTGCGCAGGCCAGCGCGGTCGCCAAGCCGATGGCCCAGAGGCCGCTCGCCGCGCCGAACACCACTGCGAGTCCGACCAGCGCTACCGCGATCCAGCGGTTGACGCGCTCCAATCGAGCGAGGTACGGAGCGACCGCTTCGCTGGCGCGCTCGGGCAGCAGCACGGAGATCGGCAGTCCGAGGATGGCGTTGGCGAGCCCGCCGGTGAAGTAGACGACCGCGAGCGACAGCGAGAACAGGCCGAACTGCTCGATGCCCGCGGAGCGCGCGACCGCGATGATGAACAGGAAGTTGGCACCGCTGACCAGGGCCTGGTCGGCTAGCGCCAGGCTCATGCCGGGCAGACGGCGCAGGCGATCCAGCCCCAAGGGCAGGCGCACCTCCGTCGTCACCGCGCCGATCCCGGCCGTACCTGCGTCCATCCCACCCGCTCCCTTCCGATCCAACCCGTCCGATCCGAACCGAATGCGCATCGACCCTAGAACCTGCTCTCCGGGACGAACACGGTGTCGCCCGGCTGCAGGACCGGATCGCCATCCGGCTTGTCGCCGCTCAGCAGCTTCTTGACGTCGATCTCGGCGACCTTGTTGCCATCGCGGATCAGCGCCACCTTGCCCTGCTTGGCGAAGCGTCCGAAGCCGCCGGCCATGCTGATCGCCTTCGACACCGTCAACGACTTCTGCGCGGGTAGGTCGAGCGCGCCCGGACGTTCGACCTGGCCGAGCACGTAGATCTTGTCGAGCCGGGGCACGACCACGATGTCGCCCGGCTTGAGCGCGATATCGGCGGTCAGCGCCGCGGCCTCGTCGGCCAGCGGCACCTTCACCACCGTGCGCGCGCCGTCGCGGCCCGCGCGCAGCACATGGA
>JACDEC010000175.1 GCA_013816645.1 Planctomycetota bacterium | reverse complement strand
TTCGAATCAGTCCATCAACACCGGTGTTCTTGATGGTGCGCCTGGGCCTTGCTTTGTTGCCAGCGCCCCGTTTCGGGCACCTGGTCTATCCGTGGTTTGGACGCGTCCTTACTGTACATTCAAATTCAAGTCGGTTAATGCGATAATTACCGCGGCCTGACTTCAAGTTTGAAGTGCAACAACGGTGATTAATTCGCATAACACCCCCGTGGTGTTTTATATCCTAAACGCTCTCTCGGTGGATCGTTCAGTTCCCCTACGCTCTGGCGCTCCTCGAACGTCAGATGTTTGCACGTCATGGGGATCCGACCTCCTGGATGGTCGGATTCCATGCTGCTTGACTGCCTTGGCTTCTGGTTTTTTGCGTTGTTGCACTTAGATTGTGAATGCGAGCGCCGGCAATCCTTTGCTAGACCGCTACGCCTCCTTCGAACAAGGTCATGGTCAATCCTATGAAATGCTTCCTCCACACCTCCGCTGACGCCGTCGGGTCCTGCAAGTTCTGCCACAAGGGACTCTGCGCGGCTTGCGTTGGCGACAGCGGTTATGGGCTCGCCTGCTCCGAGTCCTGCAAGGCGGAACTCCTCTCCATCAAGGATATGATGACGAAGAGCAAAATGCTGTATGGCCAAACCAAAGGACGATTCCCCATCCTGGCCATCATGCTGGTATCGATGGGCGGGCTGTTCTCCGTCATCGGCCTTGCTTCCATCAAAACCGGACGTGGCATCTTCCCGTTGGGCATCGGTCTCCTTTTCCTGATGTTGGGGGTCCTCGCGCTGATCAACCAAAGGCGATCTGGCATACGCAGTTGATCCCTGCGCGCTTCTGGCAAGAGGCCGATCGGCCACCAGTCGATCATCGAGATGCCAGGTCAGACCATTGCGAACGGCGCGCATCTTCCCATTGCCTGGGGCGCTCCGGAACGATCATCCGCTCTTACGGCCATGGACCCCTCTGCCTCCGTGTTGAGCGGCCACGCGCCGTGAACCAGAAACATGCGCTCGTGACTTCCCTGGTGATGGCGAGCCTGGTCGCCATCACCTCGCTTTTGATGTTCGTTGATCACAGGAATTCCAGAGCGTACGCTTTTGCCAATATCGCGATGACGAGCGGCTATCGTCACTCATTTCACATCGACGGCATCCACTTCGGACGTCCTCCGACCGGGGGATATCGACGTGGTACACCTTGGTACAAAAAGTGCTATTTTGGCCTACGGTATCGGGTCGACGTCATGGACGATACTTCGGGAAGTCCTGCCCCGGGGTCGGTCGTCATGAAGTGGTATATTTGGTCGCCTTGGATTTTCCCCACTTCCCGGAGCTGGCTGAATTATTACCGCGACTGACCGCATGAACCCAGGGAGGGTTCGCCATGCTGCTCCGGAAAACGCACGACGCGCCTGTGGTCCACTCCATAACGTCGCCTTTTCGCTCTCCAGAGCCATGGCGACCACATTCGCAGCGCAACAACCTGGACTCATGGTCAGGCCATTTCCAGACGTTCAGATCCCCGCTGGAGCAGTCATGACGATGTACCTGGTCGCCATCCACCGCCCCGATGACTACGACCCATCCCGCGAGGACGACGCCATGTCCCGCGCCATCGACGCGCTCAACGATGCGATGGTGGCCGCTGGGGTCCGGATCTTCGTCGGCGGCCTGCACCCGGCGCGCAGCGCGAAATCGCTGCGCAGGCAACCAGATGGCACAGTGCGCGTCACCGACGGACCATACCTGGCCACCAGCGAACACGTGGGCGGTTTCTGGGTGCTGGAAGCCGCCGACTTCGACGCGGCGCTGGAGTGGGGACGCAAGGCCGCCGTGGCCTGCCGGGCGCCGGTCGAAGTGCGCCCGTTCCTCTGAATAGGGAACTCGAGACGCAACGGGGCAACCCGGATCCCCGACCCGCCCAGCCCGCCCGCCCCGCGTCGGCGGATCGACTAGCGTCTGGTCCCCGGCCATCTCGCAGGCGCCACGCCCGGCCTGGCCGGATTCCCCGTAGCCCAGAGGCCGTTACCGGCAACCTGATGGAGGGGGAGCGGGCAGTGACCGACGTTGACGAGTTCGACCTGGTGGCTCGGGCCAAGGCCGGCGAGAGCGCGGCGCTGGATGCGCTGATCCGCCTGCACCAGGGGCCGGCGCGGGCGTTCCTCGCCGCGCGCCTGCATGACGTGTCGATGGCCGACGACCTCGCCCAGGACGCCTTCGTGATCGCCTGCGCACGCCTGGACAGCTTCGATCCGTCGCTGCCATTCTACCCCTGGGTTCACGGCATCGCCCACAACGTGCTGCGGCATCACCTGCGCACGCGGCGGGCGGTGCCCACCGATCCGCATGATCTGGCCGCGCTGCTCGACCAGACCGTGCACGAGCGCGCCGATCGCCTGGGCGACCACGATCACCTCGACCTGCTGCGGCATTGCCTCGAGGGACTCGCCGGCACCACGGCCGAGACCGTCCGCGCCCACTACTTCGAGGCGCGCAGCCTGTCCGACATCGCCGAGGTGCAGGGCCGGTCCGCCAAGGCGGTGGGCGTCATGCTGGTGCGGGCGCGCAAGTTCCTGCATGACTGCCTGCTCGCGCGCATCCAGGGCCACGGCGAGGCCACCGCATGAGCAGCCAACGCGCGCTCGAACTGAAAGCGCTCGCGGACAGCGGCGACATCGACGACGCGCAGCGCTCCGAACTCGAGCGGCTGCTGCGCGACGACGCCGAGGCGCGCGCCGCGGTCGCTGACGATCTGCTCGTCGATCGACTGCTGCGCTATCGGGCAGAATCGCTCACCGGCGACGCCTTCCTGATCGGCTTGCAGGCCCGTCGCGCGGCGGAGCGCAGCAGCACCAGCTTCATCCGCGCGGTGCGCGCTCAGGCCGATCCGCACCACGCACGCCCGGCACCACGTCGCTTCCGCGGGCGTTGGCTGGCGCTGGCCGCATCCGCCGCCGCCGCGTTGGCAGTGGCGGTGATCCTGCCGGAGTGGTCGCGATCGGTGGATCCACGGTCGGGCGATGGAGCGGTCGCCACCACGCCAACCGTGCCCACCGTGCCCATGACTCCCTCGACTCCCACCATTCTGAACGTCACCCCCATCGCTGAACTGACGGTGGCCACCGCGAGCGGCACGACGCTCGATGGCGTCCCCCTGCGACCGGGCGCCATCCTGGCCGCGGATATGCTGCTCGCGGTGGCGGAGGGCGGCGGCGCCACGCTGCGCTTCGCCGACGGCACCACCACCGCCTGCTCGGAGTCGACCCAACTGCGGATCGAGCGCATCGCCCCGGGCAAGTCGCTGCGCCTCGAATCCGGCAGCTGCGCGTGCGCGGTGCGTCCGCAGCCGGCGGGGCACCCGCTGGTGATCCGCACGCCGCACGGATCGGTGACTGCGATCGGAACCAGCTTCACGGTGAGCGTCGGCGCATCGACCCGGGTCTCGGTAGCGGCCGGCGTGGTGCGCCTGCGCGACGCCATCGGCACTGAGCAGGAGGTCGCCGCGGGCGGCACGGCCGAGATCGGTGCGATCGGCGCCCTGGCGCCGCCCTGGGACCGGGCGGTCGTCCTCTACGACTTCCGCGGTGGGACCGGAGATCGCGTGGCCGATCAATCGACCCGAGGCGAACCTCTGGACCTGCGCCTGGTCGATGTCGGCGCGCCAGCATGGACCGCCGCCGGTCTGGCGATCGGCATGCACGGCCTGGTCTCTGAGACGCCAGCGCGCAAGGTCGCCGAGGCCTGCTGCGCGAGCGGCGAACTCACCGTGTTCGCCTCGCTCTCCCCGGACCCGGCCACGCTCGCGAGCGACCCCAAGGACTACCCCAAACGCATCGTCGGCCTCACCGGCGATCTCTCCACGCGCAGCTTCCTGCTCGGTCAGGGCAATTTTGCTGATCCCACCGGCGTCTTCGACATGCGCCTGCGCACTTCGGCGAACACAGATCGCGGCAAGCCATCGGTCTCGACCGCCGAGGCGCATGCGCAGCCGCGCCGGCTCTCGGTCGCCTACACCCGCGATGGCGATGGCCGCAGCCACTTCTATGTCGATGGCGAGCGGGTCGACGTGCGCATCGTCTGGGATGACAGCGATCCCACCGCCGGGCGCTCGGACCCGGCTGCATCGGTGACCACCGTCGGCAGGATCGCTGACTGGGATCGAGATATGCTCCTGACCGTTGGCGCCGAACGCGACGCCGATGCGCATGGCCAGCGATCGTGGATCGGAACCCTGCACGTGATCGCAGTCTTCGACCGGAGCCTGACGCCGGCGGAGCTCCAGACCCTGCACCGCGAACGCCTACGGTAAGCGCTGTCGCGACCCTGGGATGCATGCGGCGGCGAGCGGCCCGCGCGGGCGCGATGGAACGGGCCGGGAGAAACCCTGTAGCCAGGAGCTGGAAGCCGGCAATCGGAGCCAACCCACAAGGATTCCCGACATGCCCCATGCCCTGCGCATCCTGCTGTTCGCCGTGCTCGCCTGCGCGCCATGCGCGGTCCTGCCCGCCCTCGAGCACGTACTCTTCGACACCGACCTCGGCGACGACGTCGACGATGCCGGCACCTTCGCGGTGATGCACGCGCTCGCCGACCGCGGCGAGATCGCGATCCTCGGCGTGGGCATCGTCAACGGCAACGTCCACGCGGTGCCGTGCGCCGACGCGCTCAACACCTTCTATGGCCGGCCCGATCTGCCGCTGGGGACGATCAAGGTCGGCGCGCCGATCAACCACAACACCTTCCGCATGGGCGATCTCGCCGCGCAGTACCCGCACGACCTCACCCAGGCGGCGGCGCCCGACGTGGTCCCGATGTACCGCAGGATACTGGCCGCCCAGAGCGACCGCAGCGTCACCCTGGTGGTGGTCGGACAGGCGACCAACATCGCCAACCTGCTGAAGTCGCAGCCGGACACCATCAGCCCGCTGAACGGCGTCGCGCTGATGCGCCAGAAGATCAAGATCTACTCCTCGGGCGGCAACGGCCGCGCGACCCTGCCCTACGGCGATGCGGGCTGGAACTACCAGAACGACCGGCAGGCCGCGTGGTACGAGCTCGAACACCTGCCGAGCGAGTTCCCCACCGTGGAAGCCGGCGGCAGCGGCCTGCGCATGGTGATCGGCAGCTGCTACCTGCAGGCGCCCCCCGACCACATGGTGCGCAAAGCGTACGAATACTACTTCGGCGGCGTCGCCAAGGACCGTCCGACCTGGGACCAGATGCGCATGCTCTATGGCGCGCGCCCGGGCGGACGCGGGATGTGGGACCGCTCGGCCGACGGCAACATGACCCTCGACGTCGCCACCGGCATCCTCGCCTGGACGGCCACGCCCAACCGCAACCGTTCGTACGCCTACGTCAACGACGCGGCGACTGTGCAGGCGCAGATGACCGAACTGATGATGCACATGCCGGCGAGCACGCCGACGGCGATCACCGCTCCCGCCGCGGGCACGACCCTGAGCGCCGGACAACAGGTCACTGTCACGGGAACCGGCTCCAACCCGACCTGGTCGATCGACATCCTCGAGGATGGCCAGCCCGCGTTCGCCAGCGGCGCCGGCCCCAGCTTCACCTTCGGCTCCCTCGTCGACAGCGGCGCGGTGTTCGGAGCCCGCTCCAACGGTCAGAGCTACGGCTGGCTCGGTTCGGCCAACGGCGAGACCCGCGAGCGCGGCGTCCATGCCGATCAGCGTTATGACACCCTGAACCACATGCAGAACCTGGGAACCGCGCGGACCTGGGAGATCGCGCTCGCCAACGGCGAATACGACGTGCGCCTGGTGATGGGCGATCCGCAGTTCGCCCACCAGACCAACCACGTCTTCCTCGAAGCCGCGCGGCAAGCCGATCCCGACGGCATCGACCTGTTCGACGAGTACGCCGTGAAGACCACCGTCGCCGATGGCCAGCTGACCATCCGTCCCGACGTCAATGCCGGACCGGGCGCGAAGATCGTCTTCATCGACATCACCCGCGTCCCAATTCCCAGCAGCCAACCGATCGCGGTGAACTTCCAGCCCGCCGGCGTCCCGATCCCGGTCGGCTACCGTGCCGACACCGGCGCGGCCTTCGGCGACCGCGGCGATGGCCTGGCCTTCGGCTGGTTGGACGGCGCCAACGACACCGCGCGCGATCGCGCCTCGCACGCCGACCAGCGCTACGACACCTTCATCCACATGCAGAAGACCACGCCCCGTACCTGGGAGGTCGCCGTGCCCAACGGAAGCTACGCCGTGCACCTGGTGATGGGCGATGCGCGCTACGCGGACCAGACCAACCACGTGTTCGTCGAGGGCACGCGCCAGGCCGACCCCGACGGCATCGACCTGTTCGACGAGTACGACGTCGTCGTGCAGGTCGCGGACGGGCGGCTGACCATCGCGCCCGACGCCAACCTGCAGGCTGGCGCCAAGATCGGCTTCATCGAGATCCGGCCAGTGCCGGTC
>JACDEC010000723.1 GCA_013816645.1 Planctomycetota bacterium | reverse complement strand
GCCCCGAGCCCGACGTGCATCCGGAGCATGGCCGATCACTAGGCCACGGGCGTTCCATGGTCGCCGATTGACCGCCTTGGTAGTCCGTGGAGGGGTTACGATCACCCCATGGCCGACACGACCAACAAGAACATCCCCACGATCGTCTACGTCGAGGACAACAGCGGCGACGCCCTGCTCTTGGAGGAATCCCTGCGCGAACGCGGCCACTCCGTGGAGCTGCTGATCATCGAGCGCGGTGACAAGGCGCTGCGCTATTTCCAGATCAAGGACAGCGCGCGCGACCTGCCGCCCCCGCACTGCATCCTGCTCGACTCGCACCTGCCGATCGTGACCGGGGCGCAGCTCATCTCCTTCATCCGCGCGTCCTCGCTGTTCGATGCGACGCCGGTCTACATCTTCGCCGCGGAACGCGAGTATCGCGAGATCATCGGCACGGCCTTGGTCTCGCGGCAGAGCTTCATCACCAAGCCCAACAGCTGGCAGCAGTTCCTGACCCTCGCAGACCTGCTCATGACCAGCGTCGAAGCCAACCTCAGCGGCGATCGACAACCGGCGGGCTCAGCAGGCCCGGAAGTGCCGGCCAACGCCGAACTCCGCAGTCTCGAACCGGAACCGCGACCGTGAAGCGGCTGGTGATCCGCGGCTGAGATCGCGACTCAGCGCCATTCCCCGGCATCGTAGCGCCGCCAGAACTCGTCGGCGCGCAGGACGTGGCCATTCTCGCGCGGTCCGATCGCCTTGAGCGAGCGCAGTTCGCGCAACTGCGGCAAGCCGGCCAGCCCCGCGATCCCGCGCGGGTCCAGTTCCACCGTTTCGAGCTGGCTGCCCGCCAGCGGCGAGAGATCGCTGACGTCGGTGCGCACCAGGGTCAGCACCCGCAGCGGCATCCGCGCCAGCGCGTCCAGGCGGATGACCGCGCTGTCGCTGAGATCGAGTTCCTCGAGCGGGCAATCCGCCAACGGCGTGAGATCGCCGACCGCGGTTCCCGCGAGCGTCAGTCGGCGCAGCTTCAGATTGCGCAGCGCAGCGAGGCTGACGAGCCGTCGGCAGTTGCGCGCGTGCAGCGAGTCGATGCGCAGATGGGCGAGCGGCGCGAGATCGGAGACCCCGGTGCCGCTGATCGACAGGGTCTGCAGTGCGCTGGCCAGGCGCAGCGGCGCGAGGTCGACCACCGGCGTGTCGTCGATCCACAGCTGCTGGAGCAGCGGGGTGGCGATCGGCGCGAGGTCGGTGATGCGCGTGCCCACCGCGAGCAGGTGCGCCAGCGGCGAACGCGCCAGGGGGGCGAGGTCCTTGATCCGGGTCCCGCCGACATCGAGCAGGCGCAAGGGCATGCCGGCCAGCGGCGTCAGGTCGAGCACGCCGCTGCCCGAGAGGTTGAGGGTTTCTATCGGCATGCCGGCGAGCGCGGTGAGATCGACGACGTCGCTGCGCCGCAGGCCATCGCCCGGACGCACCGTCCAGAAGGCGTCGCCGAGCTTGCCGCCCGAGGTCATGCTGAAGGCGTCCTGGGATCCCGGCCAGGTGCGCTGGATGCGCGCGAGATGGGCGGCGAAACGCTGCGCCGCCGAGGGGAAGCGGTCCTCGGCGAAGCGGTAGAGCTGCTGGCGGATGAAGAGGTCGCCGAATTCCACGTCGAGCGCCAGCGGGTCGTCCTTGCCGGCGAGCGCGCGCCGGCACAGGGCGATCAACAGGGCAGGCATCTCATTGCTGGTGTTGCCGGCCTGCCAGGCTTCTGCGGCGGTGATCGCCTCGGCGTACTCGCGCTCGGCGGCGTAGAGGTTGGCGTTGAGCGCGTGCGCGTCGAGCGCGGCGGGGTCGAATTCGAGCGCGAGCTTGAGCACGTTGGCGGCGTCGATGCGCCGACCGGATTCGATCAGCGAACGGGCGTTGGCCACCAGTCCGGGCGCGAACTTGCGCTGATCGCGGCGCCGCTCGCCCTGCTCGTCGGATAGCGCGTCGAGCGCCCGTTCGGCATTCAGCTGGGCGGCGACCGCGGTGTCGCGCGCGTAAGCGGTCTTGCGCTGC
>JACDEC010000722.1:298-2033 GCA_013816645.1 Planctomycetota bacterium | reverse complement strand
ATGCCGACCAGGGCGTAAGGCGCCGACGCCACCACGGTCTGCGGCCACAACGCGTGCGCGGCGCTGCCGGCGAGTCCGCCCAGCGCGGCGCCGATCAGCAGGGTCGGCGTGAACACGCCGCCGACCGCGCCCGAACCCGAGGTCGCCGCGGTGGCGACCAGCTTGCCGACCAGCAGCACCGCCAGGGTCCCCGCCGTCCATGGTTCGCGCAGCAGGTCACCGATCACGCCCGCGCCGTTGCCCCACACCCGGGGCTCGGCCAGCGCCAAGGCGCCGACCAGCAATCCTCCCAGGGCGAGCGCCGCCGGGGCGGGCAGCGCGACGCGCGCGAACACCCGCCGCGCGCCGTCGAGCACGGTGAGGTAGAGCGGCGCGGAGAATCCGGCGATCACGCCGAGTCCGGCGTACGGCAGCAGTTCCCAGGGCGAGGACAGGGTGAAGCCGGGTTGGCCGAAGACCGGCTCGGCCTGCAGCAATTGGCGGGACAACGCCGAGGCGGTGACCGACGCCAGCAGCAGCGGACCGAGCGTCTCGACGGCGATGGTGCGCATGACGATCTCGCTGACGAAGATCGCTCCGGCGAGCGGCGCGTTGTAGGCCGCGGCGATCCCGGCCGAGGCGCCGCAGGCCACCAGCAGACGACGGCGCGAGGCCGGCATGCGGAACAGTCGCGCCATTTGCGCGGAGAGCCAGGCGCTGAGCTGGACCAGCGAGCCTTCGCGGCCGATCGAGCCGCCCGAAGCGATGGTGACCAGCGATGACGCGCTTTTCACCAGGGTGGTACGGGTGGGGATCGCTCCATCGCCGAGCACCAGCGCTTCCATGTAGTCGGTCGAACTCTGCCCGCGCGCCAATCGCTGACCGAGCAGCAGCACCGCGCCGGCGAGCACCCCGCCGATCGCCGGGGTCAGCAGGATCCGCCACCCCGGCAGCGCCGCTGCGACCACCTGGGGATCGCCGCTGATCGCGAACAGCCGCTGCACGGCGACGATGGCGTGGGTGAATGCCCAGGTGGTGACGGCGCCGAGCGCGCCGATCGCCGCCGCGGCGACGAGCAGGGCGTGGCGATGGTCGAGCAGGAGATGCTCGGCCAGCCATACCCGTGCACGGATGAGCGACCTGAGACCGATAGCCACGCACCCAAACTAGGGACGCGGTCGCGCGCGTATACCACGCGCTAAGCGACCCCGAACCGCCGCGCGAACGCTATTTCTTTTTCTTGCCGGTCTCGGGTTCCGGCAACTTGGCCGCGGGAGCGTCGGCGGGCACGGCGATCCAGATCCAGCGCCGACCCCAGGTGCGCGCGGTCTGGTGGTCGTGGAAGCGCAGGTCGAAGTGGACGATGCCGGCCTTGCCGGCCTGGCGCATGGCGCCGCCGGTGTCATCGACGATGGCGTGCCCATAGCCGGGGATGTCGAGCGCGGTCCACGGCTTGACCAGCTTGGGATCGCTGGCGATGCCGAATGGGTGCTCGCGCACGTCGCGATTCACCGAGGTCTTGTTGTCGCTGGTGCCGGGGCAGCAGATCTCGCAGGCGCAGTAGCCGGTGGTCAGCGCCTTGACCCAGGCCATGCCCGGCGGCGGCGGAGTCACCGGCTTGGGATATTCGAGGGTGGCGGTGCCGCCGACCAGCACCTTGAAGCGCTCGACCACTTCCGTGCGCACGCGCTCGATCACCTCGACGCCGCTGGGGAACAGCCAGACGAAGAGCACGCCGATGATGAAACCCATGAAC
>JACDEC010000722.1:0-288 GCA_013816645.1 Planctomycetota bacterium | reverse complement strand
CGGCTGGGGGGACGCGAGGATGGCGGCGCTGCCGCCGAACAGGGTGCGGACCTTCTCGACGACCTGGGTGCGCACGCGCTCGACCACCTCGGTCGACGGGAACAGCCAGACGAACAGCACGCCGATGATGAAGCCCATGGCCAGGCCGTAGGTGAGCAGCCAGGCCGAGCCGGGCTTGCTGCCACCCCACCACAGCCACGAGAGCACCCGCCGCGTGGTCGCCAGGGTCCGGGGCCAACGCCCGGGCGGCGGCGCATCCGCGGGTGGAGCCGGAACGTGCTCGGTGCC
>JACDEC010000174.1 GCA_013816645.1 Planctomycetota bacterium | reverse complement strand
GACTTGGGTCCAGCTGGTGCTCGGCGCCCTGGTCGCCGGCAGCCGCGGTCAGGGTTACGACGGATCCGGGTCTGGCAGCTTCACCAGTTCGTGGCCGTTGATGCAGGGCCGGCTGGTGCCGCATCACCTGTGGGAAGCGCAGCGCGGCATCGCCTGGAACCTGCTCGACAACGCCCTGCTGCTGCAATGGGTCCATCGCTGGTTCGCCTGGACGGTGGTCGCGGCGCTGGTCGTTACCGCGCTCGCCGCGCTGCGCGCGCCGCTGTCGCCGCGCCTGCGCCTGTCTCTGAAGGTCGCGGGCACCTTCGTCGGCGTGCAGGTCGTCCTCGGGCTCGCCAACGTGCTGCTCACCCATCCCGTGCTGGTGTCCCTGGCGCACCTGGTCATGGCCTTCTTCCTGCTCGCCACCCTGGTCATGGTGGTGTTCGACCTGCGCAACGAAGCTCCCGAGGCGCTGGTCCACTCGTCCGGTCCGGCGCCGGCATTGGGCGCGGGGAGCCCGGCATGAATCCGTTCCTGCGCCTGCTCCACGACCTGCTGGTGCTCACCAAGTACCGCATCACCGCGATGGCGATCTTCACCGGCTACGCGGCGATCGCGGTCGAGGGCACCCATCTCTGCCATTGGGAGATGATCTGGCCGTGCCTGATCGCCCTGTTCTGCACCGGCGGCGCCGCCAACACCCTCAACCAGATCTTCGAGCGCGACAAGGACGCGGTGATGAACCGCACCAAGCAGCGCCGTCCGCTGCCCGCCGGCCGGATCAGCGTCGCCAGCGCCTACGCCTTCGCGGCGGTGCAGATGGTCGCGGCGGTGCTGATCCTCGCCCTGTACTACGACAGCTGGCTGGCCGCCGGCCTCGCGGTGTTCACCGTCGTCTACTACAGCTTTTTCTACACGCTCTACCTCAAGCCGCGCCACTACCTGAACATCGTCATTGGCGGCGTGCCTGGGTCGATGGGTCCGCTGATCGCCTGGGCGGCGATGACCGGTACCCTGGACTGGGCGCCGTGGGCGATGTTCGCGATCATCTTCCTGTGGACCCCGCCGCACGTCTGGGCGCTGGCGATCAAGCTGCGCGAGGACTACGCGCGCGCCGGCATCCCGATGCTGCCGGTGGTGAAGGGGGTCGACGAGACCACCCGGCAGATCTTCCTCTACACCATCGTCATGGTGATCGGCACCATCGCCCTGCCCTGGGGGGTGTCGCTGGTCGAGCCGGCCTTCGCGCGCAGCGCCTACTACGGCGCCTTCGCGGTGGTGCTCGGCGCGGTGTTCCTGGCCTGGACCGCGGTGCTGTGGAAGCGCCGTCCGGTGATGCCGACCATGCCCCTGTTCCGCTTCTCGATCGTCTACATCGGCGCGCTGTTCCTCGGCATGGTGCTCGATGCCATCACCCACGCGCAGAACTGAGAGGGTGCCATGCAGCTTCAGCCGCTGAATCCGCAGGACGGGACGCCGCCGCTTCCGCCGCCGGCGCCGTCGACTGCGGCGCGCAACCAGCGCATGCTGTTGGTGCTGCTCGGGGTCGCGGTCGCCGTCGTGGTCCTGACCATGGTCGTGCTGGTGCCGCTCTACAACCTGCTCTGCCGGCAGGCCGGCATCCAGATGCGACCCAACAACGCCGAGGTCGCCGCCGCCGGCGCGGCCCGGACCGGCCGCTTCGTCGAGGTGTTCTTCGAGAGCAGGGTGTTCGACGGCCTGCAGATCACCTTCTGGGCCGACCAGCCCTCGCAGCGCGTCGAGGTCGGTGTCTCGACCCGCAACATCTACCACTTCCGCAACCAGTCCGACCAGACCGTGCATTTCCGGCCGATCCACCAGGTCAGCCCGGGCAACATCGGCCAGCACTTCGGCATGCAGGTCTGCTTCTGCTTCAATGATCAGACCATGGAGCCGGGGGCGACCGCCGACTTCCCGGTCGAGTACCGCTTCGATCCCGCCATGGATGAACGGATCAACGACGTGACCATCTGCTACAGCCTGCTGTCGATCGTCGCGGGCGAGACCAAGGAGCAGAGCGAGGCGCGGGTCAAGGCCACCACCTTCGGCCAAGGCAGGATCATGACCCCCGCCTTCCGGGATGCCGACAAATGACCGAGATGCCCGAGCTCAGCACCCCCGAACAGCGCCGGCGCAACGTGATCCTGGGTTGGAAACTCGGGGCGCTGGTCATCGCCATCGTCATCGGCTTCATGGTGTTGTTCACGTCGCGCGGCCTGCCCAAGACCCCCAAGGTCGCCGAGCGCATGCTACGCGAGGAGTCGGCCAACGATCTGCCGCCCACCCCGGCGCCCGCGCCGTCGACACCGACCACGGCCCCCATTGGCGCCGACGACAAAGCCTCTAACGTAGCCCCCGCCCAGGAGCCAGCCCGATGAGCGACCACGGTCACGCCGCAGCCAACGCCGACTCGGCACCCGTCACCGGGCACGTCGATCCGATGAGCCACGTTCCGCCGCCCAGCCCCTGGCCGTTCCTGGTCGGCCTGACGCTGATCATCATCCCCTTCGCCACCCTGGCCCTGCTCGGCAACCTGCGCTTCTCCGGCGCTGACGTCCTCGGCCTGTTCAGCTTCGACTGGTCGTGGACGCCGTCGACCGGCGCCGGGCGCTTCATGCTGATCGTCGGCGGGCTGCTGTTCCTGTTCACGCTGATGGGCTGGGCCAACCAGATCATCCGCGAGAAGCCGATCAGCCACGACCTGCTCGGCATGCAGCGCGATCTCAAGTTCTTCACCGCCTGCTTCCTGGCCGGTGAATTCGCGGTGTTTGGCGCGATCTTCGCCTACTTCTACCACCGCCAGATCTGGGATGGTGAGCACTTCGGTCCGCCGCATGGTATGCATTTTGGCGGCCCGACCGCCGCCTACGCGACCTTCCTGCTGATCTTCAGCTCGGTGACCTGCGAACTCGCCCACCGCATGGTCGAGCACCACAAGCTGGGCTGGGCGCGCTTCCTGCTCGTCACCACCATCCTGCTCGGCGTGATCTTCCTCGGCTTCCAGGGCTACGAGTACGGCGAGCTGATCGCGCGCGGCTTCCACACCGGCCACCTTAGCCAGGGCGGTCCCGCGGCCTTCGTGTCGATCTTCTACGCCTCGACCGGCTTCCACGGCCTGCACGTCGCGATCGGCCTGGTCATGCTGTTCATGGTGCTGCTACGCCTCGAGCTCGGGCACTTCAAGGGCCAGCGCCATTTCTCGATGGTCGCGGCATCGTGGTATTGGCATTTCGTCGACATCGTCTGGGTGCTGCTGTTCATCACCGTGTACGTGGTCGGATAACGACGCATGAGCGATCCGGCGCCCGGACCAACCGAGGTACCGGCCCCCGGCGATCGCTCGCGCATCGGCGTCATCTTCCTGGTCCTGTTCCTCGACCTCGTCGGGTTCAGCATCCTGTTCCCGCTGTATCCCGACATGCTCGCCTATTACGGCGAGCACGACACCGGTCTGATGGCGGCGATCATCGCGCGGATCAAGGCGTTGTTCCCGCACGCCGGCCCAGTGCAGATCGCCGCCCTGTTCGGCGGAGTGCTCGGCGGTTTCTACTCGCTGCTCCAGTTCCTGGTCGCGCCGTTCTGGGGCAAGCTGTCCGACCGCATCGGTCGGCGTCCGGTGATGCTGATTGCGCTCAGCGGCAGCCTGGCGGCCTACGCCTGCTGGGTCTTCGCCAGCGACTTCACCGTGCTGCTGGTGTCGCGGCTGCTCGCCGGCCTGCTCGGCGGCGCCGCGGTGGTGGCCAATGCGGCGGTCGCCGATCTCACCGCCACCCCGCAGGCGCGCGCCCGGGCGATGGGACTGGTCGGGATGGCCTTCGGGCTCGGCTTCATCCTCGGACCGGTGATCGGCTGGCTCACGCATGCCTATCTGCCCAACCTCGATGGTCACGGTGCCTTCGCTGGCTGGGGCCTGCACCCATTCTCGAACACCGCGCTGTTCGCCTGCGCGCTCAGCGCGGTGAACCTGGTCTGGGCGGTGACGCACTTCCGCGAGACCCTGCCCGCCGAACTGCGCGGCAACCGGACCAGCGACCGCACCGCCAATCCGCTGCGCCTGTTCTCGGGCGGGCTCGGGCACGGCGTGGTGTCGATCAATGTCGCCTTCCTGCTGCACACCGCGCTGTTCGCGGGCATGGAGAGCACGATCGGCTTCCTCACCGACGAACGGCTCGGCTTCGGCCCGAATCAATTGGGTCCGCTGTTCGCGGCGATGGGCTTCACCGCCGCGCTGATGCAGGGCCTGGTGTTCCGCCGCCTGGCGCCGTGCGTCGGCGCCAAGCCGCTGGTGATCGCCGGACTGATCCTGCTGATCCCCGGCTTCCTGCTGGTCGGCGCGGTCGACCTGTGGCCGTCGCGCACGCTGCTGATGGTCGGCATCGTGGTATTGTCGTGCGGCACCGGCCTGGTCTTCCCGGGGATGACCACCCTGCTCAGCTTGGCCGCCGACGCGCGCAATCAGGGCCTGGCGATGGGCACCTTCCGCTCCGCGGGTTCGCTCGGGCGGGCGATCGGTCCGCTGCTCGCCGCGGTGGTCTATTTCGCGTGGTCCCCGGCTGGGCCCTACCTGGTCGGGGCGGTCGGCATGGTGGTTCCGCTGACCGTGATCGCGCTCATGCGACCGCGGCTTTGAAGGCGAGCGTGGCGCCCAGCAACGAACCCTGTGCAAGCTGGCTCGCCCCGGACTGTCGGGAATCCGTTGGAGGTGGAGCATCGACGGCGATGTCCTGCCTGCGTCCGTTGATGCTCGGTTTCGGAACGGTTGCCGCGTTGGTCGGCGTCGAAGGCGTCGACCGGCCCGAGATTGCGGTCGGCGGCTTCGGCCTGGTGCCGATGGCCAACCTGGTGCATGCCGACGGTACCAGCGAGTGGCACCCCAAGGCCCTGCTCGGCGCGTCCTGGAACAGTAACGTCTACGGTCGCGAATCGTCGCCGACCAGCGACGTGGTCGGACGCGGCATCGCCGGGCTGGAGTGGCGCTGGCGCGCCGCGCCCGCCCATCTGGTGCGGGCCGACGCCGAACTCGAACACCAGCAGTACGCCTCGGAGAGCGCGCTCGACCTGACCGGCGGCCGCGCTGCGGTCGAGTGGGCGCGCGAGGGTCCGCGCCTGACCACCAACGTCGACGCCCGGATCGCGCGCAACCAGGATCCGCTGATCGAGAGCGGCGAACTCATCGTCCGCGACGAGGGCGATGTCGAGGCTGCCGCGCAGTGGAACACCCTGACCTCGCGCTTCAACGGCCGGCTGTTCGCCAGCAACGTCGACTACCGCGAGGGCGGCCGCTTCTTCAACGAGAATCAGCGCGACTTCGTGCGCTACGGCACCACCCTCGGCTACGGCCTGATCCGCGCGCGCGACAGCCTGATCTTCGCCGACCTGCGCATCGACCGCATCGCCTACAGCGAGAACACCCGCTACGCCGACAGCTCCGGCGCGCGCCTGCTCGGCGGTTGGCGCGGGCTGATCGGCGTGCGCGCCACGCTCGAGGCCGGGCTGGGCGTGGATCACCGCAGCTACGGCGATGGCGCGGGCATGCCCGGCGCCACCACCACCCGTCCCGCCGCCAACCTCGAACTGCGCTGGCCGTGGGAGCAGGGCAGCGAGATCCGCGCCCGCATCGAGAGCGAAGTCATCGACGCGGCGAGCGGATCGGGGGGTTGGAGCTACGGCGGTTCGCTCGACGGCCGCTATCGGCTGCGCATCAATTCGCATCTCTTCGGCGGCGCGGGGCTGACGCGCATCGAAGGGGATCCGGACGTGCCGGGCGGCACCGACCAGCAGCGTTCGATCCTCTCGATGGAGGCGGGCATCGCCTACTTCCTGCGCGACGGTATCGGCAGCCGGCTGCGCGTGGAGTTCACGGATAGCTCGTCGTCGGACGATGTGACCTACCAGCGCGTCATCCTGGCCCTCGATTTCGCCATCGTCCTCTGACCTTTGATGCCGCTCTCGACCGCGGGGCCGGCGTTGGACTCGCCTTGCGCTCCACCAGGAGCGCGGCGGGTCGTCCGCCTTGGCCGCGCGGTCGATAGCGGCATCAAAGGCGTTGTTTGATATGCAGGGGAGTCGCACTTCGCACTTCGCACTTCGCACTCTGCCGCACTTCGCACTTACCCGCCTCTCTCACCGCACCACCCATGCGCGATCCACGCGTAGGGTGGCGAAGCCGAACGCCACTTCGACCACGCCGGCGATGGTCAGGGGTTCGCGGCGTTCGAGCAGTACGGCGTAGCGGCGGTAGGTGTCGGGGAACCAGGTGGTCTCGACCAGCGCGGTCTCGTCCTCGAGGGTGACGAAGGCCATCGACTCGAAGCGCGGTTGGGCGAGCGGCGAGCCGTCGGCGGCGTGGTCGTAGGTCGCGGAGACGTCCTTGCGGCTGATCGACCATGCCACCAGCTCGAGCGCACGGCCGCGGTGGGCGGCGATCACGTCGCGGCAGCGGGCCGGGCCGCGCCGGCGCAGCGGCCAC
>JACDEC010000721.1 GCA_013816645.1 Planctomycetota bacterium | reverse complement strand
ACTGGGACCTGCACGCCGACCTCGCGGCCGAGGCCCAGCCGTTGCGCGCCCAAGTGGTGCGCTTCAAGGGCGAGCCGTTCAAGCCGACGAGCAAGACGCACATCGACGCGGCACTCGTGCTTCTGCAGGGCGCGAGCTACGCGGTCAAGGCGATCGACGAGAAGCCGACGCGCTCGTTCCCCAACGCGCCGTTCATCACCTCGACCCTGCAGCAGGCGGCGAGCGTGCGCCTGGGCTTCGGGGTGAAGAAGACCATGACCCTGGCCCAGCGCCTGTACGAGGCCGGCCACATCACCTACATGCGCACGGACTCGACCAACCTCAGCGCCGAGGCGGTCGCCGCCTGCCGCGCGATGATCGAGAAGGAGTACGGCGCGCGCTACCTGCCCGAGAAGCCGCCGGTCTACAGCTCGAAGGAAGGCGCGCAGGAAGCCCACGAGGCGATCCGTCCCAGCGACGTCCGCACCAGCCCGGACATGCTCGACAAGCTCGACGCCGACGAGGCCCGGCTCTATGACCTGATCTGGCGGCAGTTCGTCGCCTGCCAGATGCCGCCCGCCGAATTCGATACGGCGGCGATCACCATCGGCGCCGAAGCGTACGATCTGCGCGCGAGCGGCCGGGTCATGCGCTTCGACGGCTGGCTCAAGGTCCTACCGCCGGCCAAGGGCGGCGACGTCGTGCTACCCAAAGTCGCTGTCGGCGACCGCATCGAGCTCGTCCGCCTCGATCCCGCCCAGCATTTCACCAAGCCGCCGCCGCGCTTCAGCGAAGCCAGCCTGGTCAAGGAACTGGAGAAGCGCGGCATCGGCCGGCCGTCGACCTACGCATCGATCATCTCGACCATCCAGGACCGCGGCTACGTCAAGCTCGGCAACAAGCGCTTCTACGCCGAGAAGCTCGGCGAACTGGTCACCGACCGGCTGGTCGAGAACTTCCAGGACCTGCTCGACTACGGCTTCACGGCCTCGATGGAGGAGGACCTCGACGAGGTCGCCCAGGCCAAGGAGAACTGGAAGGAGGTCCTCGACCGCTTCTACGCTGGTTTCACCGGCAAGCTCGAACACGCCGAGCACGAGATGCGCGGCAATCCCCCGGTCGAAACCGCGATCCAGTGCCCAACGTGCACGAGGCCGATGGCGATCCGCACCGGGCGCACCGGCGTATTCCTGAGCTGCACCGGCTACGCATTGCCCGGCAAGGAGCGCTGCACCGGCACCAAGAACCTGGTCCCGGGCGAAGAGGCGGTCGCCGTCACCTCCGCGGCCGAAGGCGACGACGACACCGAGGCCTCGCTCGCCGAGGTCGGCGCGCTGCGCGCCAAGCGGCGCTGCCCGATCTGCGCCACCGCAATGGATTCGTGGCTGGTCGACGAGAGCCACAAGCTGCACATCTGCGGCAACAGCCCGGACTGCACCGGCGTCCAGATCGAAGAGGGCCAGTTCAAGATCAAGGGCTACGAGGGTCCGACGCTCGAGTGCGACAAGTGCGGAAAGCCGATGCAGCTGAAAAGCGGGCGCTTCGGCAAGTATTTCGGCTGCACCGCCTGGCCCGAGTGCGCCAACACCCGCAAGCTGCTGCGCAGCGGCCAGGCGGCGCCGCCCAAGACCCCGCCGGTTCCGATGCCCGAATTGAAGTGCACCAAGAGCGACGCGCACTTCATCCTCCGCGATGGCGCGGTCGGACTCTTTCTCGCCGCGCACAACTACCCGAAGTCGCGCGAGACCCGCGCGCCGCAGGTCGCCGATCTCAAGCGCCACCGCAGCGAACTCGACCCCAAGTGGCTCTATCTCGCCGACGCGCCTGAGACCGACGACAAGAAACGCCCGACCGTGATCCGCTTCGCGCGCAAGACTCGCGAGCACTATCTGGTCAGCGAGGACAAGGACGGGGAGCCCACCGGCTGGAGCGCGTGGTGGGAGGATGGGAAATGGGCGGTTCGCAAGGCGGAGCCGGGGAAGAAGAAGTAGGCGGCCTACGGCGTATTCCAAAATATCCGGCCAGCGCCGTCAGTTGCACCCGCACGCTCTGGGCTC
>JACDEC010000720.1 GCA_013816645.1 Planctomycetota bacterium | reverse complement strand
GAGCTGGCGATCGAGATCGGCGAGCGTGGCCCGCTCATCGAGGCTGCGGCGACTGAGCGCCAGGCAGGCGTCGCGCAGCTGGTCGAGCGCCGCGGGATCGCCCGTGCCCTGGACGGGCTTGGCGACCGCGAGCGCGGCGTCCGCGGGCTTGCGTCCGCAGTCTTGCCGTCCGCGGGCTTGATCGACACGGCGCTGGTCTCGGCGGCTTTTTGCGCGGCGGGCTTAGCCGGCTTGACCAGGCCGCTGAGCACCGCGACCGTGTCCGACCCGCTCGGGGCGGTGCTGAACGGCGCGCCGACCACGCGCTCGTCGAGGCGCTTGCGGGCCAGTTCGTAGGCCTGGGAGCTGAGCGCGATGTAGCCGACCTCCTTGGTCATGCTCGGGGCGTGCTCGAGGTAGTAGCGGCAGAACGTGCGCACGGGCTCGCGCTCGAGCGCCGGGCGGGCGACGTAGAGGAACAAGGTGCGCGAGAGCGGCGCGTAGCTGCCGTCGAGGATCGAGCGCTCGCTGGGCGACACCGGCGCGCCGCTTCCGGCGATCGGCACCGCGCGCAGCAGCGCCTCGTTCTCGAGGAAGTACGACCAGCCGAAGTAGGCGAGGGCGTTCTCGTCGCCGACCACTCCCTGGACCAGCTTGTGGTCGTCCTCGCTGGTGGCGACGTCGGTGCGCGCGGCGCGGCTTTTGCCGACCACGACCTCGGTGAAGTAGTCGAAGGTGCCCGAATCCTTGCCGGGCGAGAACAGCCGGATCGGCGATTCCGGCCAGCCCGCGCGGACCTGCGCCCAGGTGGCGACCTGGCTGCCCGGCTCCCAGATGCGCTTGAGCTCGGCGACCGTGAGGTGATCGATGAAGGTGTTGCGGCGGTTGACCACCACGGTCAGGCCATCGTAGGCGACCGGCAGTTCGACGAGTTCGATGCCGCGCGCCGCGGCCTGTTCGAGTTCGGCGGCCTTGATCGGCCGCGAGGCGCCGGCGATGTGGACCTCGCCGGCGACCAGGCGGCGGATGCCGGCCGAGGTTCCCGAGTACTTGGTGTCGATCACCGCGCCCGGCTGCTGCGCCGCGAAGGCGCGCGCCACCGCCGCGGTGAGCGGATGCACGGTGCTTGAACCGTCGATCAGCACTGGGTCGGCCGCGAAAGCCGAGACGGTGAGCAGCATGGTCACGATGATGCGCAGCATGGACGCTCCTTGGATCCGGCAGGGCAGACGGCCGGGCGCGCGATGCTGGGCAGCGTCGGCCAAGGATCGGTGAAGGACGCGTTCAAACGATGTGTTCACCACCGTCGCGCCTGCGTCGCTAGGGTGCGCGCCATGTCCGCTTCCGGCTCCGGCCCTGGTTCCGCTTCCCATCGCCGCGACGACGCCTCGGGGCGGCGCCGCACCACGGGCTCGCAGCCGATCGCCGGCTACCATCTGCTCCAGCGCATCGGCCGCGGCTCGATGGGCATCGTCTACCGCGCCATCCAGCTGTCGATGCAGCGTGAGGTCGCGCTCAAGGTGCTCGACCCAAAACTCGCGGAAGCACCTGGTTTCACCACGCGTTTCATCCACGAGGCGCGCGCAGCCGGCGCCGTGAACCATCCCCACGTCATCACCTGCTACGACGCGGGAACCAGCGGCGAGCTGGTCTACCAGGCGCTCGAACTGCTGCTCGGCGGCGATCTCGACCAGCACTGCCGCGCGCACGGCGGTCGCCTCGACGAGAAGCAGGCGATGGCGATCGCGCTCGATTGCGCCCAGGGCCTCGAAGGCATCCACGCCGCCGGCCTGACCCACCGCGATGTCAAGCCGAGCAACATCTTCATCGCCGACGAAGGCGTGGCCAAGCTCGGCGACCTCGGCCTCGCGCGCTCGTTGGGCGCGGACGAAACCGGCTCGACACGCGTCGCCAGATCGGGCGACGCCGCCTTCACCGCTCCGGAGCAGCTGGCCGGAGGGCCTTGCGACATCCGCGCCGACATCTACAGCCTGGGCGCGACGCTGTACTGGATGGTGTGCGGGGTGAAGCCCTTCGTGCCGCGTTCCGACGAGGAGC
>JACDEC010000173.1 GCA_013816645.1 Planctomycetota bacterium | reverse complement strand
GTTCTCTCTGCTGTCTTCGACTTCCGGATTTCCGGACTTCCGGACTTCCGGACCCTGCTTGTCACCACACCAAGCGCGACCCCGCGTCGACCTGGGCTGTAGCGACGGCATCCGGCGCCAGCGGGCGTAGGTGTTCGAGCAGGGTCTCCCAATCCTGAAAGCGCGCAGCCGGCTGCTTGGCCAGCATGGTCGCGAGGATGGCGATGGTCTGGGCGCTGATGCCCTTGTGCAGTGCTGCGCCCATGTCCGGAGCGGTGTCGCGGTGGTTGCGCAGGACCTCGGCGGCCTTGCCGCTGAACATCTCGCGGCCAACCAGGGTGTGGTAGACAGTGGCGCCGAGATTGTACATGTCGCTGCGCAGGTCGAGGTCGCGGCCGGTCGCCTGCTCGGGGCTCATGTATTCGGGGGTGCCCATCGACACGCCCGGGCCGGTGATCTTGCCCTGCCAGTACGCCATGCCCTGTTCGGTCATCGACCAGATCTTGGCCACGCCGAAGTCGCAGAGCTGGGCGCAGATCGGCTCATCGTGGCGCCGCGGCGGGGCGAGCAGGATGTTCGACGGCTTGATGTCGCGGTGCAGCACGCCGTGGTTCCAGGCGTAGGCCAGCGCCGAGGCCATCTGCGCGAGCAGCACCAGCGCTTCTTTTTCAGTGAGGGTGTTGCCGCGGCGCAGCAGATCGCCGAGGCTGGGACCGCGCACGATCTCCATGACCAGGTAGCGCTGGCCGTCGACGCTGCCGGTGCCGATGGTGCGCACGATGTGGCGGTGGCGCAGGCGTTGGGTGATGCGGCTCTCGACGGTGAAGCGCGCGACGCATTCGGGATCGTCCGAGAAGGACGACGGCAGCAGCTTGATCGCCACCGAGGTGCCGGCGGCGTTGATGCCTTCGTAGACCACGCCCATCCCACCGCGGCCGAGCTTCTTGGCGATGCGGTAGCCGTCGATCTCGAGCGCCCGGACTTCGGTCGAACTCAGGTACTGCAGGATCTCGCCGGCGCGGTGCTTGTCGATGAAGCCGAGGTCCTGGGCGATCAGGAACAGCGGCTTGCGTTCGCCCGCCTCGGCGAGCTGGCGCTGGCGGTCGAGCGACTGGCACATCTGCCCGGGCGTGACGTAGCGCTTCTGAACCGCGATCTGCATGAACTGATCGTCATTCATCGGCGCGCATCATGCCTGCCCGGCGACCCGGATGCAATTCCCCGGATGGGAGAGCACCCACAGGCCAGCGCTTGCCGCACATCGCACGTCGCACGTCGCACGTCGCACGCCGCACTGCTTAAATCGAAATCAGATACGCCCTGGTCGGGTGGACGGCTTGTTTCATCTCGGCGAAGACCGGCGCCGGGACCGGATCGTCCAGGGTCAGGATCACCAGCGCGTCGCCACGTCCGTCGATCCGGCTGACTTCCATGCGCGCGATGTTGATGCGGTTGGCGCCGAGGATGCTGCCGTACTTGCCGACCATGCCCGGACGGTCCGGGTACTCCATGACCAGCAGGTGGGCTCCGACCGGGAGGTCGACAGGGTAGTCGTCGTAGCGCAGCACGCGCAGCTGGCCGTTGATGATCGATCCGCCGATGAGATGCGAGCCATTGGCGGTGATCGCGCGCACCGAGAGCTGGTCGGCGTAGCCTTTGAGCTGCTCGCTCGAGGCCGAGGTCAGGGTGATGCCGCGGTCCTCGGCGATGCGCGTGGCGTTGACGAAGTTGACGACCTGATCGCTGATCTGCGACAGTGCGCCCTTGAGCGCGGCGACCGACAGCGGCTTGGTGTCGTACTTGGCGAGGTCGCCGCGGGCGGTGACCTCGAGGCCGATGAGCGGCTCCTCGATGGTTTGGACCAGGGCCGCGCCAAGCGTCTGGGCCGCGGCGAGGTAGGAGTCGATCGCCGGGTCGATGCGCAGGTTGACGTTCACCGCGTTGATGATCTTGCCGCTGTCGAAGTAGGCGTTGAACTGGTTGGCGATGTCGACCGATACCTTGACCTGCGCCTCTTCGGTGCTGGCCCCGAGATGCGGGGTGAGGATCAGGTTGGGGCAGCCGTAGAGCGGGCTTTCCTTGGGCAGCGGTTCTTCGCTGAACACGTCGAGCGCGGCGGCTGCGATGACCCCGGCTTTGAGTGCCTCGGCGAGCGCGGTCTCGTCGATGATCCCGCCGCGCGCGACGTTGACCAGACGCGCCGACTTCTTCATGGTGCGCAGGCGCTCGGCGTTGATCAGGTGGCGGGTCTTCTCGGTCAGCGGTGTGTGCACGGTGATCACATCGGCGCGCTTGAGCAGGTCGTCGAGTTCGACGCTCTCGATGCGCAACTCGGTCGCGACTTCCGGGCTCAGGAACGGGTCGAAGGCGAGCACGTTCATGCCGGCGGCCTGCAGGACCAGGGCGACGTGCTTGCCGATCTTGCCGAGGCCGACGATGCCCAGCGCCTTGCCGTGCAGCTCGTTGCCGGTGAAGCTCTTCTTGTCCCAGACGCCCTGGGCCATCTTGGCGTGGGCCTGGGGGATGTGGCGCGCAGCGGCGAAGATCATGCCGATGGTGTGCTCGGCGGCGGAAACGATGTTGCCGAGCGGGGCGTTCATCACGATCACGCCGAGCGTGGTCGCCGAAGGCAGGTCGACGTTGTCGACGCCCACACCGGCGCGCCCGACCACCTTGAGCCGCGGCGAGCCGGCCTTGATGACGGCGTCGGTGACCTGGGTGTTCGAGCGCACGACCAGCCCGTCGTAATCGCCGATCAGGCGCAGCAGTTCATCGACGGTGGCTTTGCGGTTGTCGATCTGATGGCCGGCCTGCTTGAGCAGGTCCAGGCCTTCTTGCGCCATGCCATCGGTGACCAGGATCTTCGCCATGTCGGCTCCCTTGCGTGGACGGTTCTGGTCGCGGGGCGTCGGCATGTCAAACGTGATGGGTCTCGTGGGGACGCTGCACTGCATGGGCGGCGGTTCGGCGATGCAAAAAGGTGATCCGCTCAGCCAGTTGCGTCACCGCCGCAGGCGTTAGGTTCGCACCGACCCATGGCAGCGACCTACGAGATCCGCGACCCGATCCACGGGACCATCACCATCACCGAGGCCGAACGGCGGGTGATCGACCACCCCTGGATCCAGCGCCTGCGCTCGATCCGCCAGCTCGGCTTCGTCAGCTTGGTCTATCCCGGAGCGGTGCACGACCGCTTCCAGCATAGCCTCGGCGTCATGCACCTCGCGGGCGAGCGGCTCGAACGTCTCTACAAGACCTCGCCGCAGGCCTTCGCCGGGTACAGCGACGCCGATCGCCGGCACGCCCACCACGTGCTGCGCCTGGCCGGGATGCTCCACGACTCCGGGCACCCGCCGTTCAGCCACACCTGCGAGGCCTACCTGCCACCGGTCGAACAGGTGCTGCTACCCGCCGACTGGTACCGCATCGGGCAGCTGCCGCAGTCCCGGCAAGCCACCCACGAGGACTTCTCGCTCGCGCTGATCGCTGGCCTGGTCCGCGAGGGGGTGCTGGCCGAGGACGTCGCCCGCGACGTCGCCGCGGTGCTCTCCAGCCGCGTGCGGCGCAGCAAGCGCCTGAGCGGCATGGGCAGCCTGGTCTCGGTGCTGCGCGCGCTGGTCAGCGGCGAGCTCGATGCCGACCGCTGCGACTACCTGCTGCGCGACAGCCATTTCGCCGGCGTCAGCTACGGCATCTACGACCTCGAACGGCTCAAGGCCTGCGAGGTCGTGCTGCCCGGACCGTACGGACCGGAGCTCGGTTTGGACATCCACGGCGTGCACGCGTTGGAGGAGTTGCTGCTCGCGCGCTACCACATGTTCCTCCAGGTCTATTTCCACAAGACGCCGCCGGCCTTCGAGCACTACCTCGCTATGGCGATCGGCGAAGGCGAGATCGACGTCCCGCTGGCGCGCGGCTTGTCCGACCTCGTCGATCTGCGCGACGACAGCGTGACCATGATGCTGCACGCGGCGCGCGCCAAGGGCGGTCGCTGGAGCCGGCGGATCCTCGATCGCGAACCCGCCAAGCTGGTGTTGCGCGAGCGCGTGGGCGCCGAGGACCAGGAGAACTTCCTCGCCCAGGAACTGGTCGGCGCTCTGCGCCAGAGTGGCTGCAATGTCTTCACCTGCCACTCGCGCCAGGTCTTCACCAAGCTCGCCGGAGCGGGGGGGCCGCAGGCGGGGGGGGCGCAGGAGGACAGCGCGTCGTACAACAGTGCGCGCCTGCTGTGCGAGCGGCGCGTGTTGGGCAGACGACTGGTCGAGCCGATCACCGGGCATTCGCAACTGCTCGCCAGCTTCAACAAGCCGATCGACCTGCGGCACACCTATGTGCTGCGCGAGGATGTCGAGAAGGCCACGGCGGTCATGGACAAGCTCCAGGCCTGGTGATCCACGCCGCCGCATCCGTTCTCGATCGCGGGGCCGGCGTTGCGCTCGCCTTGCGCTCCACGAGGAGCGCGGCGGGTCGCCCGCCTTGGCCGCGCGATCGATAACGGCGCGGCGTGGGTTTTTGATGTACGGGGGAAGGGACGCAGGGCGAAGGTGTGGGAACTGGTAGCCAATGCGGCGGCGTTGGGCTCGCCTTGCGCTCCACAAGGAGCGCGGCGGGTCGCCCGCCTTGGCCGCGCGATCGATAACGGCGCGGCGTGGGTTTTTGATGAGCGTGATCGGATACGGAAGGCCCGCGTACCGCAGAAGCTATCCGGTTTCCACAAGGAGCGCGGCGGGTCGCCCGCCTTGGCCGCGCGATCGAGAACGGCGCGGCGTAGGTTATCTGTTGAGCGTGGTCGGATACAGGAGGCGCGGGATGGAGTGCCCGCGTACCGCAGAAGCAATCCGGCCTTCACCAGGAGCGCGGCGAGCGCCCCGCCTAGGCGCGCGATCGATAGCGGCGCGGCGTGGGTTTGTGATGAGTGTGATCGGATACTGAAGGCCGCGGGATGGATGTGCCCGCGTACCGCAGAAGCAATCCGACCTTCACCAGAGCACGGCGGGTGCCCGCCTAGGCGCGCGATCGATGACCGTGACGTTCGCGGGCTGCTCGCGTGTTCAGAACGGCGGCTGGTCGGTGAGGTCGCGGCCGGTGTAGGCGCCGGCGGGCTCGGCGGTGCGTTGCGGGCGCGGCTTCGGCCGAGGGGCGTCGGCGTGGCTGGGACCCGCGACGGCGACGGCGTGGGATTCGTCGCCGGTCGCGCCGCTTGCGACGGCAGCATCGCTCGCACCGGCTTCGCCGGGGGCCCCGCGGTTGCGGTTGCTGGGTAGGAACTGCACGGTGTTGGCGACGACTTTGAGCTTCGAGCGCTTCTGGTTGTCTTTGTCCTGCCACTGGTCGAGTTTGAGACGGCCTTCGAGGTAGACTGGGCTGCCCTTGGTCAGGTACTGACCGACCAACTCGGCGGTGCGCCCCCAGGATTCGACGTCGATGAAGGTGGTCTCCTCCTTGAACTCGCCGTCGGGACCCTTCCAGCGGCGGTTCACCGCCAATCCGAAGTTCACCACCATCTGGTCGCTGGGTAGGTTGCGGATCTCGGGGTCACGGGTGAGGTTTCCGGCGAGCGTGACCGAGTTGAGATTGAAGGTCATGGGGTCCTTTCGCGCTGAGGTATCGGTTAGGGTTGTTATAGACCCTATGCGGTCCGCGGTGGTTCGCAAGGCCTTCCTGGCTCCTGGCGTCGGTCGATCGTGTCCTATCCTGCCGGTCCATGACGCGTCTGGTCGCCTTGGATCTCGATGGGACGCTGCTCAGCGGCTCGACGGAGCTGCCGACAGCGCACGAACGCGTGGTGCGCGAGCTGCGCCAGCAGGGGTCGCTGGTGGCCATCGCCACCGGCCGACCGCTGCTGACCGCGCGTTGGATTTGGGATCGCCTGCATCTCGACACGCCGATGGCGTGCTTCAATGGCGCGTGGGTCGGCGTCCCCGGCGCCAAACCGATCGCGGAGAGCGCGCTGCCCGAGCGTGATGTGCGCGACATCCTCGCCGAACTGACGCGGCACGACGGGGCGATCTGCTGCTATCCTCAGGCCGACCGCTGGGTCATCGACCGTGAATCCGGGCCGACCGCCGGCTGGCGCGAACGCTACCGCGCCGACTTCGAGGTCGATCCGCGCTTGGCGAGCGATTGGCGCGGCAGCAGCTTCAAGGTCATGTTCGTGACCGCGGGCGATCAGTTGCGCGCGGTGTTCGCCGGGCTGCGTCAGCGCTTTGCCGATCGTTTCCACATCTGCGTCAGCGAGTATGACCGGCTCGAGATCAGTCGCGCCGGCGTCACCAAGGCCTGGGGCCTGGAGCGCCTCGCCCGGCATCTCGGCTGCGAGCAGGCCGAGGTGTGGGCGGTCGGTGACGCCGAAAACGACCTCGAGATGATCGCCTGGGCCGGGCACGGCTGCGCGATGGGCCACGCCTGCGAACGCGTGCGCTGCAGCGCGCGCCATGTGCTGCCCGGCATCCACGCGCGCGGGCTGTGTGCCCTGCCCGGACTGCTCGCCCGGCATGCGCCCGGC
>JACDEC010000172.1 GCA_013816645.1 Planctomycetota bacterium | reverse complement strand
CCCCGACCCCCGTTGCGTTAGACGCTGAGATGCTGGCTGACGAGATCGGCATGCAGCTCGCTGGTGCTCCCGGTCGCCACGACCGTCCCGCGGTTGATGATCGAGAAGCGGTGTCCGAATTCCTTGACGAAGTCAAGGAACTGTTCGACCAGGACCACGGCCATGCCGCGCTCGCTGACCAGCTTGCGCAGCACCACGCCGATCTGCTGGATGATGTTGGGTTGGATGCCTTCGGTGGGCTCGTCGAGCAGCAGCACCTTGGGTCCACCGACCAGGGCCCGCGCGATCGCCAGTTGCTGCTGCTGGCCACCGGAGAGGTCGCCGCCCATGCGCTTGAGGAAAGTCTTGAGGATCGGGAACAGTTCGAAGACCTCGTCGGGGACGCGGCGCACGCCGTCGCTGCGCGCTTCCAGGCCGATGCGCAGGTTCTCGTCGACGGTCAGCTTGGCGAAGATCTCGCGCCCCTGCGGCACCAGCGCCATCCCCGCCGTCGCGCGGCGGTGCGCGGGCAGCCGCGAGAGATCGCGCTCGCCTAACCGCACGCTGCCTGCGCCCATCCGATAGGTGCCCATCAAGGTCCGCATCAGCGTGGTCTTGCCAACGCCGTTGCGGCCCATCACGCAGGTGATCTCGCCGGGCAACGCGCTCAGCGAAACGCCGTTCAACGCTTTGACGGCGCCGTAGGAATAATGGAGGTCGGTGGCGGTCAGCATGGGGGGTGCGGCGTACGACGTGCGGAGTGCGACGTGGGGGGGAGGTGAAGGTGTCCGGCAGGGTGGAAAGGCCGCGCGCGCATCGGTGCCTGCGTCGATCCGCCGGTGCGGCATCGCCACGAATCGGCTCGCCACGTCGTACGCCGCACGTCGCACGTCGCACACGTTCTCACGCCCGCTCCTTCCCGCGTCCCAAATACGCCTCGATCACCTTGGGATCCTCCTGCACCGCATCGAGCGGGCCGTCGGCCAGCACCTTGCCCTCGCAGAGCACGGTGACCCGGCTGGCCAGGCGGCGGACGAACTCCATGTCGTGCTCGATGACGATGATGGTGTGCTGGCCCTTGAGTTCGGTGAGCAGTTCTGCGGTCAGCGCGGTCTCGTGATCGGTGAGGCCGGCGGCGGGTTCGTCGACCAGCAGCAGCTTGGGACCCGAGAGGATCAGCATGCTGATCTCCAGCCATTGGCGCTGGCCGTGGCTGAGCGAGCGGCTGAGCACGTCGCGCACCCCGAGCAGGCGCACGCGCGCGAGGATCGCATCGATGCGGTCGCGGTCGGCGCCGCTGATGCGCGCGAACAGGTTGCGCCACACCCCGCGCGACGCCGGCAGCGCCAGCTCCATGTTCTCGAACACGGTCAGGCCGTCGAACACCGTCGGAGTCTGGAACTTGCGGCCGACGCCCAGGCCAGCGATCGCGGTGTCCTTCATGTGGGTGATGTCGACGTCGTCGAACATCACGCGGCCAGCGACCGGCTTGGTCTTACCGCTGATCACGTCGCACAGCGTGGTCTTGCCCGCGCCGTTGGGGCCGATGACCACGCGCAGTTCGTTGCGGTCGACGCCGAAGTAGTGGATGTCCAGCGCCTTGAAGCCGTCGAAGACCACGCGCACGTCCTCGAGTTGGACCAGGTCGAGCGGACCGGGCAGGAAGACGTCGCTGCTCTCGCGGTCGGCGGTCACGACGCGGCCTCCACCCGGACCGCGCGATCCTGCAGCCACCCAGCGACCACCGGAGCGGTGATGCCCAGCACGATC
Source organism: Planctomycetota bacterium (assembly GCA_013816645.1). GTDB lineage: Bacteria > Planctomycetota > UBA11346 > UBA11346 > UBA11346 > JACDEC01. The sequence goes on along the minus strand of JACDEC010000172.1, from coordinate 4,754 downwards.
ACCAGGTACTTCAGCGGGATGCCGAGCACGGGCAGCGGTCGCTGGAGCGCCGCCGGCCACCAGCCCAGCGCCTCGATGGCCAGCGCCACGCTGAGCGCCGCGAGCGGTGCGATAGCCAGCGCTGCGCGGGTGGTGCGGCCATCGCGCAAGAGCGCGGCGCAGCGGTCCCACACCCCGACCAGGCCGTCGGGGAAGAACAGCACCACGGCGAGGAACATCGCGCCCTGCACGAACGGCCAGACCGCGGGCAGGTCAGAGGTCATCGCCGCGTAGGCGAAGTTGACGGCCAGGGCGCCGACGATCGCGCCCCACAGCCGACCGCGGCCGCCGACCGCGACCCAGATCACCATGGTGATGTGCCAGTCGATGCTCATGTTCGACGGGCCGATCACGCCGTTCTGCGGGGTGTAGAGCAGCCCGCCGAGCGCGGCCAGGAAGGCGGCGACGCTGAAGATGAAGACCTTGTAGGCGACGGGCTGGAAACCGGCGAAGCGCAGCCGGCTCTCGTTGTCGCGCACCGCGATCAGCACCCGGCCGGTGCGCGTGCCGACCAGCCAGCGGCAGAATCCCCAGGCCGCGACCACCGCCACCGCGGTCGCCAGGTACAGTCCGATGATCCAGGGACGGTCGTTGTTGAGCGGACGAAAGAAGTTGGACAGGCCGTTGGTGCCGCCCATGAGCAGGTGGTGGTTGGTGAACGCGAGCAGCGCCGCCCACGCCAGCGCCTGGGTGATGATCGAGAAGTACACGCCGCGCACCCGACTGCGGAAGATCATCCAGCCGAACAGCGCGGCGACCGCGGTCGGCACCGCCAAGCCGGCGACGATCGCCACCGGCAGCGAGGTGAACGGACGCCAGAACGCGGGCAGCGCGGTGATGTCGTTGTAGAAGAAGAACTGGGGGATGTCGTGGTACTCGGGGCGCACGTCGCCGCCGCCTTGGGCGGTGCTCAGGAACATGCCGATGGCGTAGCCGCCGAGGCAGAAGAACAGCGCCTGGCACAGGCTGAGCAGCCCGGTGTAGCCCCAGATCAAGTCGATGCCCAGCGCGACCAGCACGTAGGCGAGGTAGCGGCCCATGCGATTGACGCTGGACGGTTCGATCAACCCGAGCGCCGCCAGGGTCGGCACCACCACCAGCAGGATCGCCACGGCTGACCACGCCGCGGCGCGTGCGATCGTGGCCGAAGGATCGCCGCGGCGGATCGGTTCGGCGGGCACCTCGCCGACCAGGGATGCACCGGCCTCAGACATCGGCCAGCCGCCCCTTGGCCGGGAACAGCCCGGACGGCCGCCACTGCAGGAACGCGATGATCACCCCGAGCAGCACCACCTTGGTGAAGACCGCCTCGAGCCACGGCTCGATGAACTTCGCGCCCAGGCCGAGCGTCAGAGCGGAGATGATCACCCCGGCGAGGTTGCCGACGCCGCCGGTGACCACGACCATGAAGCTCTCGACGATGTAGCCCTGGCCCATGCTCGGGTTGATCTTGTCGTAGAGCGGCACCGCGAGGCCGGCGAGCCCGGCGATTCCGGCGCCGAAGGCGAAGGTCAGCCCATCGATGCGCCGCGTCGACACCCCCAGTGCAGCGGCCATCTGGCGGTTCTGGGTGGTCGCGCGCAGCAGCAGGCCGAGCCGGGTGCGGCGCACCACCAGCCAGACCAGGGCGATGCACGCCGCCGCGAAGCCGAGGATGAACACCCGGTTGACGGGCAGTGCGAAATCCTCGGTGATCGCCAGCGATCCGGTCAGCCACGCCGGCGGCGCGGTCGACATCAGATCGCCGAAGGCGGCGCGCACCGCTTGGACCAGCACCAGGCTGATGCCCCAGGTCGCGAGCAGGGTTTCGAGCGGGCGACCGTAGAGGTGGCGGATGACCAGCGCCTCGATCAGCCAGCCGACCAGCGCGGCGGCGAGGAACGCGGCGGGGATGGCCGCGATCAGGTACCATTCGAACAACCCGGGCATCCAGGCGGCGAAGGCCTTGCTGACCCCCCAGGAAGCGTAGGCGCCGACCATCATCAGCTCGCCGTGCGCCATGTTGATCACGCCCATCAGCCCGAAGACGATCGACAGTCCAAGCGCCATCAGCACCAGGATGCTGCCCAGTGACAGTCCGGAAAAGACGTGCCCGATGCTGCGCAGCACGGCCTGCCGGCTCTCGATGCGCTCGATGGCGAACGCCAAGCTCACGGCGAGCGCGGCGTTCGCCGGATCCGCCGCGTCGAGCGTGCGACGTCGCTCCTGCAGCGCGGGCAGGGCGCGGGCCGCGCGCGTCTCGCCGAGCGCGTCGATCGCGGCGATCAGTTCGGATCCCTGGGTCGACTGCAGCTCGATGCGCGCGATCGCCTCGCGCAGCAGCGGCACGAACGGACCTTCGATGGTCTGCGCGAGTTGCTCGCGCAGCGCCGGCAGCGATTCGACGTCGCCGCGATCGGCGACGCTGAGGATGGCGCTGCGCCCGGGGTCCGGGTCGCGCAGTTGGAGTCCAGCGATCACCGCCTTGATCGCCTTGCGTTCGGCCGGCTTGGCGCGCAGCGCGTCGCTGGGCAGGGCGTCGGTGTAGCTCGGCGAACCATCGGCGGCGCGCAGCGGATCTCCGGTCAGCGCGTCGATCAGCGGATAGACCTGGCCGAGTCCGTCGATCGCGGTCTTGCTGGCCCAGAGCACGGGCCGGCCGTCGCGCAGTGCGAGCATGCCTTTCGAGAAGCCTTCGAGGGCCGGCACCAGGCGCGCGTCGCCCTGCTCGGCGAGGGTACGGATCGCCGCTTCGCGCTCGTCGGCGTCCGGGCTGGCCAACCGCGCGAAGGCGGCGACCGCGACGGACGTCACGCTGTCCTCGGCCTGGCTGGGCTCGGCGCGGCTGTCATCAGCGCGGCTGTCTTCAGCACGACTGTCTTCAGCGCAGACAGTCGTCGCGGCTGACAGCAGGGCGAGCAGCAGGAAGGGAAGGATGCGCATGCGTCCCGGCCCGATTGGGAAAATGGTTGATGGAAAAAAAGGGGGGGGGGTGCCCCCGTCCGCCCGCAGCGCGGACGGACGGGAGCGGGAAACGCTACTTCGTCTCTTTGAGATACGAGCTGAACGACTCGGGCTCGACCAGACCCTTGCTCTTCCACACGATGTCGAACTGGCCATCGGCGCGGATCTCGCCGATGTAGACATCCTTGAAGGTGTGATGGTTGGTCGGGTGCATCTTCTTCTTGCCGCCCGGCGCGTCGAACTCGAGGCCGAGCACGGCGGGGACGACCTTCGCGACGTCGAACGACTTGGCCTTCTCGACCGCCATCTTCCACACGTAGACGCCGTAGTAGGCGGCTTCGATGGGATCATCGGTCACGCGGTCCTTGCCGTACTTGGCCTTGAAGGCCGCGACGAACTGCTTGTTCGCCGGGGTGTCGATGGACTGGAAGTAGTTCCAGGCCGCGAGGTGGCCGACCAGCTTTTCGGTCTCCATCGCGCGCAGCTCGTCCTCGGCCACCGAGAACGCCATGATCGGGCAGGTGTCGGAGGCCAGGCCCTGGTTGGCGAACTCCTTGTAGAACGGCACGTTCGAGTCGCCGTTGATGGTCGAGAGCACGCAGGCGTCGCCGGCGGCGCCGAACGCCTTGATCTTGCTGACGATGGTCTGGTAGTCGCTGTGGCCGAAGTCGGTGTACTCCTCGGCGATGTTGGCGTCGGGCACGCCCTTCGATGTGAGGAAGGCCTTGAGCACCTTGTTGGCGGTCCTGGGGAAGACGTAGTCGGTGCCGAGCAGGTAGAACTTCTTCTTCGCGCCGCCGTCCTTGGACATCAGGTATTCCGCGGCCGGGATCAGCTGCTCGTTGGGCGACGCCGCGGTGTAGAAGATGTTCGGCGACTCCTCCTCGCCCTCGTACTGCACGGGATAGAAGAGCAGGCCGTTGTTGGCCTCGAAGATCGGCAGCACGGCCTTGCGGCTGGACGAGGTCCAGCAGCCGAACACCGCCGCGACCTTCTTGTCGACCAGCAGCTCCTTGGCCTTCTCCGGGAACATGGTCTGGAACTTCGATTCCGGATCGACGATCACCGCTTCGATCTGCTTGCCGAGCACGCCACCCTTGGCGTTGATCTCGTCGATGGCCATGACCGAGGCGTCCTTGCAGGAGATCTCCGAGATCGCCATCGTTCCCGACAGCGAGTGGAGGATGCCGACCTTGACAGTGTCCTCGGCAGCAGTGGCGGGCCCGGCGAGGCCGAGTGTGGCGATGGCGGCGAGTAGCGCCGATCGCAGGGGGGTGACGGATCGCATGCAGGGATCTCCGATGGGGCCTCACGGCCCAGGGTGGTGGCGACGCCGGCTCCACACGAACCGGCGTCGAGGGAGAGCGCCGCGCATGCCACTGCGATAGGGGGTGAATGTGCTGTACGGTGCAGCACATTCTGGAAACGGCCGGTCAAGGAGTGCATATTGCTGAACGACTGCTTAATCGTGGGACAGTGCCTGACGGGATGACCCGGCTCTGCAGCTGGGGTGCCCGGTACCGCCGCTCGGACTACTGCACACGGAAGCTGCCTGGGATGCGAGGTCCTCTTTGGGACCTCCCAATGACTGCGGAGACGTACCTGTCTGGTCGACCTCGCGGGCGCATGGTGCGCTCAGGCAAAAACGTGGGCGCATCGATCCCGATCTGGCTGAGCAGCCGGCTCGTCTGCACCTGGATGCCGATGGCTGGATGGCGACGATGATCGCCTGCCGCCAGATGCGTGGCACGGGCGTCGGCCGAGTGACCGCC
>JACDEC010000719.1 GCA_013816645.1 Planctomycetota bacterium | reverse complement strand
TCCGCTCGACCTGGAGGCCTCGCTCCCCCGATGAGCCGCTCACGTCGGGAAGCCCGCGCCCATGGTCTGCGCGGCCTGGCCGGCCTTGGCGCGCCGCGCCTGGCGCTCCTCGGCCTTCTTCTGCAGGTAGCCGCTGCGGCGGAAGGCCTTCAAGGGTTCGGGGTCGAGGCCCATGTCCTGGCGCAGCTCGGCCAGCATCGGCCGCACGTCGCTCTTGTAGGCGTCCTGGAGGACTTCTTCCGCCTGGACCAGATCGCCGGCGGCGCGCGCGCTGGCGAGCGCGGCCTGGTCGACGAGCAGCGCCTTGGCGTAGATCTCCTGCACGTGGATCGCCGACTGCATGATCGCTTCGACGGTCGGCTTGTGGGTGTGGCACTGGTCGAACATGTAGGCGACGCGCTGGGCGCAGGCCTTGACCTTGGCGTCGCTCGAGTGCTCGGCGCCGACGAGTTCATTGTAGATCAGGAACAGCTCGTACGGGTTCAGCGAGCCCACGGTGAGGTCGTCGTCGGCGTACTTGCGCGAGTTGAAGTGGAAGCCGCCGAGCTTTCCTTCATCGAGCAGGATGGCGACGATGTGCTCGATGTTGCAGCCCTGGCTGTGGTGGCCGGTATCGACCAGCACCTGGGCCTGCTCGCCGAGCTTCTGGCAGAGCAGCAGCGACGAACCCCAGTCCTGGATGTCGGTGTGGTAGAAGGCGGGCTCGAAGAACTTGTACTCGACGATCATGCGCATGCCCTTGGGCAGCGCGGCGTAGACCTTGGCCAGCGAATCCTGCATGCGATGCTTGCGCTCGCGGAAGCTGTCCTGGCCCGGGTAGTTGGTGCCGTCGGCGAACCACAGGGACAGGCAGTCGGATCCGGTGGCCTTGCCGATCTCGATGCAGTCGACGTGCGCCTTGATCGCCTTGGCGCGCACGCGCTCGTCGCGGTGGCAGATCGAACCGAACTGGTAGTCCTTGTCCTGGAACACGTTCGGGTTGATGGCGCCGATCGTCAGGTTGTGCGACGCGGCCATCGCCTTGGCCTTCGACCAGTCGGCGCAGGTGTCCCAAGGGATGTGCAGCGCGACGGTCGGGCAGATGCCGGTGTACTTGTGGACCTGGCCGGCGTCCTCGAACTTCTCCTCGATGGTCTTGGCCGCCCACGGCTGGGCGAAGACGCCGAAGCGCGTGCCCGAGTCCTGGTAGCCCCACGACGGGGTCTCGATCTTCTGCTGGCGCAGGCGGGCTTTGAGGGCGGTTTTGTCCATGATGCGCTCCGGAGTGGGGTCAGGGATCCTAGCACCGACGGCGCCATTGTCTGTAGGCGGCTGGCCGCGCACGGGTAGCACCGCATTGACTGATGCAGGGGCGCGTAGGCGGCCTGACCTGCCACCGAGGCCCGACGGAAACCGAATGAGGGATGCTTCGGCTAGCACGTCGTTGACCAGGTTTGCGGGTCTGCAAGCTCCCGCGGTGCCCATCTCCCTGCCCCCGGGCCGCGACCAGGACGTCGGGCTGCAGCGCATCACCTCGGCCGAACTGTTTCCCGCCGCCGGGGTTCCGCTGCACGTCAACAAGCCGATGCACGTCGGCGACAGCGCCCTGCACGATCACGAGTTCCTCGAGATCGCCTTCATGGTCGATGGCCACGCCGTGCACCGCACCATCCATGGCGAGCAGGCGGTCGGCCGCGGCGACCTCATCCTGCTCCATCCCGGGCAGTGGCACGCCTACGAGAAGGCCCACAACCTGGTCATCTACAATTGCTGCTTCGGCGTCGACCTGCTGATGCGCGAGCTGGCGTGGGCACGCACCGATCCGGTGCTCGGCTGCCTGTTCCCCGCGCGCCTGCCCGCGGCCGCCGACCGCGCCAAGCGCAGCGCCAGCCAGGGCGTGATGGCGCTGCGCCTCGAGGGCGACGACTTCACCCGCTGCCTGGCCGAGCTCGAGGTGCTACGCGTACTGCTGCGTGGCACCGACACCGCCCTGGCCCGCGGCGACATCGTCGCCCACCTCCTGCTGGTGCTCGGGCTGGTCGCACGGGCGGCCGCTGCCGACCGC
>JACDEC010000171.1 GCA_013816645.1 Planctomycetota bacterium | reverse complement strand
GTCGAGAGCACGGTGCTGCGCCCGGATCCGACGCCATTGATCCTGCGCCCGGGTGGGCTCGCGCGCGAGGAACTCGAGCGCCTGCTCGGCGAGCCGGTCGCCCTAGCCGGTCGCGACCAGCGCGCAGGCACGCTACCGATGGCCGCGCCGGGCATGCTCGCCAGTCACTACGCGCCGCTCACGCCGCTCACGCTGCGCAAGGGGGCGTGGCCGGTCTGTGCCGGCACAGCGTACCTGGCTTTCCGCGGCGACGACCTGCCCGAGGGTCGTGCTCCACGCGAGATCCTCAGTACCCGTGGCGACCTCGCCGAAGCGGCCGCCAACCTGTTCGCGGCGATGCGCCGCTTGGACGCGTCGGGCGCGACCGCGATCGTTGCGGAGGCGGTGCCCGATCAGGGATTGGGCGTAGCGATCAACGACCGGCTGCGCCGCGCGGCCGGTCTCGGTTGAGCGGATAAGCCCATCCATGTGCGTCGCTATCCGTTAGCATCGTCGGCGGAGGCGACCATGGCCCGCGCACGGAATACCGTTCCGAAACGTCCGACCATCGCCCAGTACCTGATCAAGCGCCTGCACGACTACGGCGTGCGCCACGTCTTCGGCATCCCCGGCGACTACATCCTGACCTTCTACGATCGGCTGTCCGCCAGCCCGCTGAAGCTGGTCGGTACGTCGAAGGAGGACGGTGCGGGCTTCGCCGCCGACGCTTACGCGCGGGTCAAGGGCATGGGCGCGGTGTGCGTGACCTACTGCGTCGGCGGATTGAGCATCGTCAACGCGGTTGCCGGCGCCTACGCCGAGAAGAGCCCGGTGGTGGTGATCAGCGGCGCGCCGGGCATGGACGAGCGGGTCAACGATCCGCTGCTCCATCACAAGGTCCGCACCTTCTCGTCGCAGCGCGAGATCTTCGAGAAGATCACCGCCGCGGCGGTCGCGCTTGAGGATCCCGAGACCGCGTTCTCGCTGATCGATGAGACCCTGGCCACCTGTTGGCGGCTGAAGCGGCCAGTGTACTTCGAGCTGCCGCGCGACCTGGTCGACGCGGTGCCGCGCGGCGACTACCGTCGCCAGGTGCCGGCCGAGGTCAGCGATCCCGCGATCCTGTCCGAAGCGGTGACCGAGGCGGTGGCGCGGCTGAATGCCGCCAAGCGGCCGGTGATCCTCGCCGACGTCGAGATGCACCGCTTCGGCTTGTCCGACGAACTGGTCGCGCTGGTCGAGCGCACCGGCTACCCGGTCGCCGCCACCATCCTCGGCAAATCGGTGATCGGCGAGCTGCATCCCAGCTACCTCGGCGTCTACGAAGGCGCGATGGGCCGCGCCGAGGTCCAACGCGCGGTCGAGGACGCGGATTGCCTGCTCATGCTCGGCACCGTGCTCAGCGACGTGAACCTCGGCGTGTTCACCGCCCGACTCGATCCGGCGCGGGCGATCGAGGCGACGTCCGAGAAGGTGCGCATCAGCCGCCACCGCTACGACGGCATCCGGCTCGGCGACTTCGTCGGTGCCCTGCTCGACGCTCCCCTGAAGCGACGGCCCAAGCCCAAGGCTCGCCCGCGCGCCAAGCCCGCACCGTTGGCGCCGGCGCAAAAGATCCGCGCCACGCGCCTGTTCGAACTGCTCGACCAGCGCCTGGAAGAGGACATGGCGGTGGTCTGCGACGTCGGATTGTGCCTGTTCGGCGCCATCGATCTGACCATCCATCGCCGCACCGAGTTCATCGCCCCGGCCTACTACACCTCGATGGGCTTCGGCGTCCCGGCCTCGGTCGGCGCCGCCCTGGCCAACCCCGCGCTGCGGCCGGTGGTGCTGGTTGGCGACGGCGCCTTCCAGATGACCGGCATGGAGTTGTCGACCATCGCCGCGCAGAAGCTCGACCCGATCGTGATCCTGCTCGACAACCGCGGCTACACGACCGAGCGCTTTATCAACGATGGTCCATACAACGACATCCATCCCTGGCATTACGAGAAGATGGCCGATTTGCTCGGCGTCGGCACCGGCTGCGTGGTCGGCAGCGAGGGCGAGTTCGCAGCCGCCTGGGATCGCGCGCTGGGCAATCGCGGCCAGTTCAGCCTGATCGTGGTCAATCTCGATCCGCTCGATCCTTGCCCCGCGCTCAAGCGCCTGGGCGAGCAGATGGGCGCGAACTGCAAACCGCGCTGAACTCCCCGCGAGTCAGGAGGCGCAGCCGACAGCCCGCCCGGAGGCGCAGCCGACAGCGAGCGTCTGTAAAGAACAAAACAAGCGAGCCGCTCCGTGAGGAGCGGCTCGCAGCACCGCGTGTTGGGCGGAGGTCGGACGTTGGGCACCGGAGATTACGTCCGCTGGGGACGGGCCGTCGCCGCGAGGGGCCGTGAAGCCGATCGGGGCGCATGCTGGGTACCGGGGTGCGCCGACGTCTGTGATTATATCCGGGCTGCCGCCACCGCTACGGCGATGACCGCGAGCTTGTGCACTGCGCTGGCAGGCCCCGTCACTTGTGCGCGCGACGCTCGATGGTCTCGGTGCTCACGCCGCCCGCTGCGGCCTTGGCGCGGATGTGCTTGAGGCGCTTCATCACGGGAACGGTGCGGCCGAAGAAGTCGTGGAGGGTGCGGTACTCGGTGTAGAGCTGGTTGTAGACCGAGCGGTTCGACGGATTGGGCGTAAAGCTCAACTCCTTGATTCCGCCCATCGCCTTGGCGGCCTCGCTGACCGTGTCGTAGCCGCCCTTGCGCTTGGACGCGGCGACCGCGCCGAAGATCGCCGAACCGACCGCCGGAGCCTGGGCCGAGCGCGCGATCTGGATGGTGCGGCCGGTGACGTCGGCGATGACCTGCATGAACAGGCGGTTCTTCTCGGGCATGCCGCCGCAGGCGATGATGCGTTCGATCTTCACGCCGTTCTGGCTGAAGGTGTCGATGATCATGCGCAGGCCGAAGGCCAGCGATTCGATCAGCGCGCGGTAGACTTCGATCGGGGTGGTCTGCAGGTTCATGCCGACCAGCACGCCGGTCAGGTCGGCGTCGACCAGAACAGAACGGTTGCCGTTCCACCAGTCGACCGCGAGCAGGCCCGAGCCGCCGGGGCCGAGCTGCTCGGCACCGGCCTCGAGCGCGGCGTGGCCGGGATCGGCCTTGCCGAGGAAGCGCGACAGCCAGGCGAAGTGGTCGCCGAACCCGGATTGGCCGGCCTCGTAGCCGTAGCTTCCGGGCACCACGCCGTCCTTGACCACGCCGCACATGCCGGGGACGACCTTCTTCTCGGGTCCGCAGATGATGTCGCAGCAGCTGGTGCCCATGATCGCGACGAACACGCCGTTGTCGGTGGTGCCGCAGGCGGGGACGCTGACGTGGGCGTCGACGTTGCCGATGGCGACCGCGGTGCCGGCCTTGAGACCCAGCTTGGCCGCCATCGCCGGGGTCAGTTCACCGGCCTTCTCGCCGAGCGGGCGGGGCGGACCGAGCTTGTCGATCAGGTTGGCGAGCTTGGGGTGGTAGGCCGCGCAGAAGTCGCGGGTGGGGTAGCCGCTGTCGGCGTCCCAGATCGCCTTGTAGCCCGCGGTGCAGGCATTGCGGGTCTCGACCCCGGTGAGCTGCCAGACGATCCAGTCGGCGGCTTCGATGAACTTGTCGGCGGCGTCGTAGACGTCGGGAGCCTCCTCGGCGACCTGGGCGACCTTGGGGAAGAGCCATTCGCTCGAGATCTTGCCGCCGTAGGTCGACAGCCACGGTTCCTTGCGGCGTTCGGCCAGTTCGTTGAGGCGGTCGGCCCAGGCCTGGGCGGCGTGGTGCTTCCACAGCTTGATCCAGGCGTGCGGGGTGCCCTTCCACTTGTCGGTCAGGCACAGCGGCGTGCCGTCGGCCTTGACCGGCAGCACGGTGCAGGCGGTGAAGTCGGTGCCGATGCCGACGATGTCGTCGGCCGGGATCCGGCTCTGGGCGAGGATCGCCTTGGTGGTCACCTCGAGCACCTCGAGGTAGTCGGCGGGATGCTGGAGCGCCCAATCGTGACCGAGCCGGGTGCCGTCGGGCAGCTGCTGGTCGATGACGCCGTGCTTGTAGGGGTGCACGGCCGAGGCGACCTCGCGGCCGTCAGCGACGTCGACCAGGACGGCGCGTCCGCTCTCGCTGCCGAAGTCGTAGCCGATCGTATAGGGCATGGGGTCGCCTCCCGGGGCCCGACATCGTGGCCCGAGAGGGGCGGCTTCAAGATCCTTCGCCCGCAACCACCAGCCGCCCAAGACGGTGCTGGCGGGTTGCGACTGGGCTGGGCTGTTCCGCCCGTGAGGGCCTGCTGATCCTCGCCCGTGACGATCTCAGGCGTCCACTTGCCCGCGTACGGGAGATCATCGACCTTTCGGGGATGGAAAACGCGTCCGCCGGCTCGATTCGCCAGTCGGTGACTCAGGAGGGCGCCCAGCTACGCAGTTGCACGTGAAACACAGTTGTCCAGCCTGATCCTCTGCTCAAGCCGACTCTTGCTCAGCCCAAAAGGGGACCCGCATGCCTCGCCGCCTCGCCACGCTGCTCGTCATCTTCCTGGCCATCGCCGTCCACGGCACCGCGACCGCGGCGGTGGCCGTGGGTGGACCTTTCACCGCGCATGCCGTGCTGCAGCGCGACCAGCCGCTGCCGATCTGGGGAACGGCCGATGCCGACGCCGCCATCACCGTCACGCTGGCTGGCCGGTCGGCGACCGCCAAGACCGGGGCCGACGGGGCCTGGCGGGTGACGTTGCCGGCGCTACCGGCGGGCGGACCGCATGCGCTCGAGGTCGCTGCCGGTACGGAGCGGCTGAAGATCGACGACCTGCTGATCGGCGACGTGTGGATCGCGGTCGGACAGTCGAACATGATGATGCAGGTGCAGGCCGCCGCCGGCGGTCAGGAGGCCCTGGCGCGCCTCGGCGAGCTGCCCGGCGTGCGCATGGCGCATCACATGGGCCCCGAGCTGGTCCAGCCGAAACCAGCGACCTCGCTCTGCGTGCAATGGGGCGCGCCGAACGGGTCGAGTTCGGCGGTGGGCTTCTTCTTCGCGGAGCACGCCTATCGCCACTTCAAGGGCACGGTGCCCATCGGCGTCATGGCCTTCACCGCGATCGTTCCCGCCGAGGCCTGGTGCGAAGCCGAACTGCTGCGCGCGCACCCCGCGCTCAGCTGGGCGGCGGATCCGGCTCAAGCTCATGGGACCAAGCTGTTCAACGGCGTGGTCGCGCCCCTCGCCGGCCTGGCGCTCAAGGGCGTGCTCTACTACCAGGGCGAGATGAACGCGGGATCGACGCTGTTCGCGCACTCGTTGCCGATGGTCATCGCCAGCTTCCGCAAGGCGATGGCGCGCCCGGACCTGCCCTTCCTGTTCGTGCAGCTCGCCGCCTTCCAGGAGCACCGCGGTCCCGCCGATCAGAAGCTGGACATGGACGCGGCCTCGTTGACCCGCGTCCACCGCTCCGGCGCCGAGCACGGCTTCGTGATGACGCGCGAGATCCAGACCGAGGTCTGGCGGTCGACCCCGGGCACCGGCATGGCCTCGGCGATCGACATCGGTCAGGCCTGGGACATCCACCCGACCAACAAGCGGACGGTGGGCGAGCGCCTGTTCCTGCAGGCGCTGCGCGTCGCGTACGCGGACAAGAAGGTGGTCGCCAGCGGTCCGGTGGCGACCAAGGTCGAGTGGAAGGGCAAGCAGGCGGTGGTGTCCTTCGACGAGCTCGGCTCCGGCCTGAAGGCGGTCGAGGGGGGCCTGATCGGTTTCGAGCTCGCTGGCGCCGACCAGGTCATGCACGACGCGACCGCGCGCATCGACGGGGGCCGTGTGGTGATCGAGTGCAAGCAGGTCGCCGAGCCGTGCATGCTCCACTACGCCTGGGCCGGCTACCCGCGTGTCGGCCTCGCCAACAAGGAAGGGCTGCCCGCCCAGCCATTCCGCTTCTACCGATGGGACCGCCTGCACGTGCCGAGCACAGCCACGCTCGTGCTCCCGAAGCAGGCGGCGGATGGGACGCCGGCGCTGCAATGGAGCCCGCTCGCGGGCGCGGTGATTGGCGATGCGGTCGCCGGAGTTTCGACCGTGACGCTGCCGCCGGGGTCGCAGATGGTCCGCACCTTCGGCGGCATCAATGGCTACCTGCTCAACGCGGCGCCCCTGGGTGGGTCGACCGTCATCCGTCCCGGATCGCTGATCGGCTTTTCGTTGGAGGTCGCCGCCGGTCCCGGTGAGGGCGAGGCCAAGACCTATGCCCGACTCGGCAGCGACAACGGGGGATGGCAAGCGTGGGATCAGCCCAACGTCGTCACCACCGCGACGGCATTCTCGCCGCGCGACGTCGCCATCGTCGTCCGTCCGCCCACGGTGTGGGGCAACCACCTGTTCCACCACCTCAACAACGCCGCCGGGCGGACCACGTTGGTGCGCAAGGTATCCCAGGACCTGACCGTGATCAGGCCCGAGCTCGGCGTCGACGGCGAGCCCGGCGATCTCGGCGCCGTGGCCAAGGGCGCGACGCTCGCATCCAAGGGCTTGGT
>JACDEC010000718.1 GCA_013816645.1 Planctomycetota bacterium | reverse complement strand
CAGGACCAGCGAGGCGGGATTGACGCGGTCGATCGGCGCGCTGTCGGGCTCACGGGTGACGCTCCATGATCCGTCCTTCTCGATCTCGCCGTGGCTGCATGCCCGCGAGGCCGTGGGCGCGGCGTCGGCGAAGCGGTGGTCGAGCACCAGCGCGTAGGGAATGCGCTGGGCCTTGAAGCGCACCGCGAGCGTGCGCAGTGAGCGCTGCGGCGCGGCGATCGCCGCGGGCCCGGCCGGCGTCCGCACCTCGCAGCGCTCCCAGGTCGCCTCGTCGAAGGCGTCGTTTGCGCCCGCGCCTTCGTCGTCCGCGCTTTCGGCCACGGTGTCGGTCAGTTCGACGCCCTCGCGCAGGACGTAGACCTCTTCGACGCCCTCGGGCAGCAGCACGGATCCGACCGCCACCGGTGCCTTGAAGGCCAGGGTCAGCGTGTCCGCGAGCGGTCCGGACCCCGACGCATCGCCGAACCAGACGAGCTTCGAACTGACCGGTCCTCCCATCGCCGAGAAGGTCGCGGCCACCGCGCCGCGCTCGCCGAAATTGTCCTCCTCGAGCTTGCCATCGTGCTCGGGCAGCGGTGGGAAACTGCGCGCGCCATCGATCTCGTCGGTGGTGAACGCGGAACGCGCCCAGGGCGTCGGCACCCCGTTGAACGAGAGGTAGAGCCGGTCACCGCGCGCGACGGCCCCGCCGCTGCGCCTGTCCCAGGCCCCTGGCGGCAGGTCCGCCGTGTAGGCATGGCGCAGGACGTCGCTGCGCGCGAATGCCGCGCCCGGATCGACCCGCTGGACGCCGAGGCTGTTGCACAGGTAGGCGTAGCGTCCATCGCTGGCGACGCGGTATGCGCCATGGAATCCTTCGAGCACGTTGCCGACGCCCCACTGCTTGACGCCTTCGCGGTCCACGGCGATTGCGCAGTGCCCGCTCTCGGCGCATCCGCTGCCGAGGAACATCAGATCGCCGACCGCGCAGGCCGAGAGGGGAGAGGAGTGGTCGGCCATCCAGGCCCCGCCGCCCTTGCCGGGAGCCGGAGCGAACCAGCCGGGCTGGCCGGCGTTGTAGACGGTCGTGCCGTAGGTCAGCTTCAGCGGCGGCCTGGCGACCGCGGTCCAGCGGTAGGCCCCGGGCGGAACGAGCTGACCGGCGTCGTCCTTGAGGTCCCAGGATTCGTCGTGGCGCCCTTTGGCACGCGCGGTCTCGACCACCAGGCGGCGGATGGTGGCTCCGGCCTGGTTGCGCACGTCGAGCGCGAGGAAGCCATCGTAGGGCATCTCGTAGGGGACGGAGAAACCGCGCTCGGGCGTCTGCGCGCCTTCGGCAGCCGCGGCGGCGACGCAAGCGGAGGTCAGGGCCAGGCAGCGGACGAGAAAAGTCATGGTTGCCTTTGCGGATCGGACGTGCGTTCGTGGTCGAACACCGGGGCGATGGGGATCGGGGGCCGTGGCGTGGCGCCAGCCGGCCCGCTGGCGAGCAGCTCCAGGCAGCGCTCGAGCATCACCCGGGCATCGTAGCCGAGCAGATGCGTCGGCACCGCGCTCGGCGTGGGCCACGGGTAGTTGCAGTGGGCGACCACCGTCAGGTCGCGCGGCACCGCGACCCCGGCTGCGATCAACCCCGCCGTTGCTTCCTCGACGAGGTTGTCATCGGCGATGATCAGGGCGTCGGGTCGCTGTCCGGGATCCAGGCTGAACAGCAGGTGCACCAGATTGCGTGCGCTCGCGCCCCATTGGGGTGGCAGCACCTGCAGCCAGTACGGGCGGGATTCGAGGCCGCGGGCGTGGATGCACTCGCGGAAGTGATCGTTGCTGTGGCCTGGCACGCTCAGGAGCGCAATGCGCCGGCGGCCCTGGGCGACGAGATGATCGATCGCGCGCTCCATGAACGCGTGCGAGTCGATGGCGACGCTGTGCAGGTGCGGCCTAGTGATCTCCATGATGGCGACCGAGGGGACGAGCCCGCTCCGCACCAGCGGGCCCTCGACGATGGCCTCGCCCGGGAAGGTCGTCCAGATGACGCCGGCGAGCCGCCGCGCGCGCAGGTCGGCGAGCAATCGGCC
>JACDEC010000717.1 GCA_013816645.1 Planctomycetota bacterium | reverse complement strand
GCGTGGGTCGCAGCGCGGATGCCGCCGACCTGACCGGCATTGAGCGCCGCGCCGCCGGGGCGGGTGACGCCGTGGGTGCCGGCGACCTCGCCGACCGCGTAGAGCCCGGGCAGGCTGGCGCGGTTCCAGCAATCGACGGCCACGCCGCCGTTCATGTGCTGATGGTTGACGTTGAAGGCCAGCGGCTCGCGCGCGAGGTCGTAGCCGTGCATGCGGTACAATTCGATCGCCAGCGGATTCATCGCGCGCAGCCGGTCGATCGGCAGCGCCTGGGTGGCTCCGGCGCGCTCGAGGTAGGTGCGCACGTCGTCGTCGAGATCGTCGAGCGCGAATGGCCGTCCCCCGGGCACCGGTTCGGGATTGCGCAGGAAGTCGAGGTGCACGGTGCGCCCGCGCCGGGTCTCGGCGTGGATGGCGAGGTCGACCAGGCTCGATCCGTAGCCGAGCATGCGGCTGGCGTGGAACGGCCACTGGTAGCCCTTGCGGAAGACGTTGCCGGCGAGTTCGCGGGTGGTGCGGAACCAGTCGCCGAGGAACGCGTGTTCGCCCCCCGCGGCGTCGCGGCTGAACACCCGCGGCATCACCTGCACGTAGCTGCCGCTGAGATTCCACGGGAAGTCCTGGCGACGGGTGCCGATGCCGAACTGGCACTCGGTGAGATTGCAGACCTCGGCGCCCGCCTCCATCGCCATGCCCAGAGAACCGTAGCAATGGCGGGGATAGACGCTGTCGCGGAACAGCTCGCCGGGACCACCGGTGGCCAACACGGTGCTGCTCGCCAGCACCACGCCCAGGCCCCAGGGATTGAGCCCGTGCTCGCGGTCGACGACCACGCAGCCGATCACGCGCCCCGCGGTGGTCAGCAGGCGCACGGCTTCGCAGCGCCGGCGGAAGGGCACGCCCAGGCGCAACGCCTCCTCGGCCAGCACCTTGACCATCAGCCGCGACGTCCGCGGCCCGCAGCTGGTGGCGCGGCCGACGTCGTCGTGATCGGTCTGGTAGCGCAGCACCGCGCCGAAGCGGTCGGTGGGCAGGGGCAGGCCGAGGTACTGCAGGCCGGCTAGCGCGTTGATCGAGCCGACCGCCTCGACGTAGGCGGTGTCGGCGTCCATGCCGCCGCCGGCGCCGAGATCGCCAGCGAGCTTGGCGAAATCGTCGCCGCGCCGCGAGGTGCCCGCGGTGTGCAGGGTCTGCTTGTCCGAACCGGAGCACGCCGAGGTGCCGCCGAACGGGCTCATCGACACCACCAGCACGTCGACCCCGCCGCGCCTGAGCTCGACCGCCGCGCGCAGGCCCGCTGCCCCGCTGCCGACCACCAGCGCACCGCAGCGCAGGACCGGCAGCGCGACGCCGTCGACCTCGATGCGTTCGACCGGTGCCGCCGCGGCCGGGATCGCCGGCATGTCGACCCGGGTGAGCGCGTCGAGCACGCCCTGGGGTATCGCGGGCAGGCTCACAGGCGCCTGATCTGGAAGCCGCCGTCGACGTCGATCACCGCGCCGGTCGAGAACGGGAACGCGCCGCCGATCAGCGCCTGCACCGCCAGGCCGACGTCCGCGGGCGTGCCCCAACGGCCCTGCGGCACCAGCCCGCCGGCGATCAGCGCGTCGTACTTGGCGGATACGCCCGCGGTCATGTCGGTCTTCATGATCCCGGGCCGGACCTCGTAGACGTTGATCCCCGCGCCGGCCAGGCGCGAAGCCCACAGCTGCGCCGCCATCGCCACGCCGGCCTTCGAGACGCAGTAGTCGCCGCGCCCGGTCGATGCGGTGTGCACGCTGATCGAGGTCACGAAGACCACGCTGCGCGGCTTGCTCGCCGCCGCCGGCGTCGACAGCCAGTGGTTCGCCACCGCCTGGGTGAGGAAGTACGGACCCTTGAGGTTGGTGGCGATCAGCCGGTCGAAACTCTCCTCGCCGGCTTCGCAGATGTCGGCGCGCACGGTCGGCGCGATGCCGGCGTTGTTGACCAGCGCGTCGATGCCGCACAAAGCGGCCAGGCAGCTGGCGAGCAGCGCGCCGCGGCTGACGCCGTCGGCGATGTCGCCCTGCAGC
>JACDEC010000170.1 GCA_013816645.1 Planctomycetota bacterium | reverse complement strand
AGACCTGGCGCTACGCCTGGCCGGCCGGCGTGCGGTTGAGCGCCGAACTCCCCGAACTCGCCGACTGCCGCGACCGGCGGGTCGCCGACCTCGGGTGCGGGCAAGGGCACAATGGGCTGATGGCGCTGCTCGGTGGCGCGGCGTCGGTGCTGTTCGCCGATGCCGCGCCCAGCGCGCTGCAGTGGGTGCGCCAGGTGATCGACGCCAACGACTTGGCAGCGCGCGCCCAGGCGGTCGAGCACCGTTGGGGCGACCCACTGCCGGGGGTGCCCTGCGACCTCATCCTCGGCGGCGACATCCTCTACCGTCCCGAGTGCTTCGCCGGACTCCTCGACACCATCGCGACGTCGCTGGCCGCGGACGGACAGGCGCTGCTCAGCGATCCGCGCCGCAGCCTGGACGAACCATTGCCGGAGTTGGCCGCGGTGCGCGGGCTCGCATGGAATGAGGAGCGGCGCGCGGGGTGGACGCTGGTGCGGGTGGGGAGGTCTTGAAATGCAGGTGCAGCGTGCGGCGTGCGGCGTGCGGTGGAACGGGGATCCGCACTCCGCACTCGGCACTCCGCACTTCGCACTGTTTTCCGACCGCCACTGGACGACCCCGCCGATGACCGCACGGTGATGTCATGCCATCCTGGGAGCTGATCATCACCGGCTGCGGCACCAGCCATGGCAATCCGCCGATCGGTTATCCCGCCGAATGGTCGCAGGATCCCCGCGATCAGCGTCGCCGTTCGGGCGCCATCCTGCTCGGGCCCGAGGGCCGGGTGGTGCTGATCGACACCGGCCCCGATCTGCTCCACCAGTTGCGCGATCCCGACCGCAGCTGGGACGGGACGAGTTATCCGCGGCACTGCATCACCCGCTGCGACGGCGTGCTGCTCACCCACGACCATGCCGATCACAGCCATGGGCTGAACGACCTGCGCCACCTCAATCGCCTGATGGGCATGGCAACGATCCCGATCTACGGCAACGACCTGCACCTCGAAGCGCTGGTACGGATGTTCCCCTACTGCTTCGGCTTCGGCGAGGAGGTCTACCGCACCTACCTGCCGACCCTGCGCACCATCGGGGTGCGCGACGGCGAACCGTTCGCCGTCGCCGGGCTCGAGGTCGTCGCCTGCGCGCTCAGCCATGGCGTCGCCGGGCGCACCACCGGGTTCCGCTGCGGCGGGATGGCCTACCTGACCGACCTCAAGACCCTGCCTCCGGAGAGCGAGACGCAGCTCGGCGGCCTCGATCTGCTGGTGCTCGACATGCTGCGCGAGCAGCCGCACGACACCCACCTCTGCTGGGCCGAGGCCCTGGAAGTGATCGCGCGCCTGCGTCCTCGACGGACCGTGCTCACCCACATGGGTCACGAGGTCCGCTACCGCGCGTGGGAATCGCGCATGCCGCCCGGCGTGGTGATGGCCTACGACGGCATGCGGCTGACCTTCACGGCGTGAGGTTCAGCCCGTCGCGCCCCCCGACGCGCTCGCGGCATGGTCGCCGTGGATCTGCGTGGAATCGCGCAGCCGCGTCACCGCGCTGTCGTAGCTGATGATCGCCCGCTGGTAGAGCTCGACCAATGCGCTGTCCATGGTGCACATGCCCTGCTTGCGACCGGTGACGATGACGTTCTCGAGCTTGTGGGCGTGGTCTTCGCGGATCATGTTGCGCACCGCGGTGTTGGCGACCAGCACCTCGGTGGCCAGGACCCGTCCCTTGCGGTCGATGCGCGGGATGAGGTCCTGGGCGATGATGCCCTGCAGGCTGTTGGCGAGCTGCAGCAGGACCTGGCGGCTCTGGGTCGGCGGGAAGACGCCGGTGATGCGCTCGACCGCCTGCATGACGTTGGGAGTGTGCAGGGTCGCCAGCACGAGGTGGCCGGTCTCGGCGGCGGTGATCGCGGTGGCGATGGTCTCGAGCTCACGCATCTCGCCGATCACGATCACGTCGGGATTCTGGCGCAGCACGTGCACCAGGGCGCGCGGGAAGGACAGGGTGTCGGTGTGCACCGCCTGCTGCACCACGATCGATTTGATCGGGCGGTGCACGTATTCGACGGGGTCCTCGATCATCACGATCTTGCAGCGGCGCTCGCGGTTGATCAGGTCGACCATGTAGTTCAGTGTGGTGGTCTTGCCCGCGCCGTTGGCGCCGGTGATCAGCACCAGGCCGTTGGGACGGCGGGCGAGTTCGGCGACCACCGGCGGCAGGCCGAGCGCGTCGGCATCGGGTATCGAGATCCCGCACAACCGCGCCGACAGCTCGGGGATCCCGGCCTGGTACGAGACCGTGATCCGCACCCGGCCCGCCTCCTCGTCGAAGATCGCGATGCACAGTTCGAGGTTCTGCTCGAGCTGGGCGATCTGCCGCGGTTCGAGCAGCGACAGCGTGAGCTCGCGGCATTGCTCGCGGGTCAAGGCGTCGGCCTTGAGCATGGCGATGTCGCCGTTGATGCGCATCGCCGGCGGCAGGCCAGCGACGAGGTGGAGATCGGAGGCGCCCTGGGACCGCGCCCAGCGGATCAGGCGTTTGAGTTCACCGACGCAGGTCATGGGCGGTTCCTCCAGTGCTTCCAGGCGGCGATCGCGTGGTCCTTCCAGGTCATCCGCGCGTGGGTGTCGAGTGCCGCGCGCGTCGGCGGGAAATCGCGATCGAGATCCAGGGCCTGGGCGTACGCGGCGCGGGCCGCGTCGTGGTGGCCGAGCGCGTCATTGCACGCGCCGATCACATGCGCGCTGAAGGCGGTGTCGGGCTTGATTGCCTGGGCTTCGCGCGCCCACTGCAGGCCGCGCCCGGGATTGCGGTAGTAGAGATAGGCGCGCGCCACCAGCAGCGGAGGCAGCCAATCGCCGTTGGCCAATTCGCGCGCCTTGTCGAAGCAGAAGGCATCGGTTCCGCGCCCGGTGGCGAGCATGATCTCCCCGCGGCTGATCCACACCCATGCCGTCGGCTGCGGCTGTTGGACGGCCGCGTCGCTGAAGGCGAAGGCCTTGGCGCTGTGGCCCAGGCGAGCGCAGGCCACCGCTCGCGAGGCCAGGAGCTCGCGGTGGTCGCGGAAGGATTCCAGGGCCTTGGCCGCCCACACCCGGGCTTCGTCCAGCTCCCCGAGTTCGAGCAGTGAGCGGACCTGGCCGCTCCAGCCGGCCTGGCAGTTCGGATCGGTTTCGAGCGCGCGCGAATAGAAACGCATGGCCAGTTCGAAGCGCGCGCTGCGGAAGGCGTCCTCGGCGAGAGCGATGAAATGGTGCTCGTCGCGCAGCATGCGCGGATCGACCCGGACCGCGTCATGTCCCTGGGCTGCGGTCTCGAGGTTGGCGAATCGGCTCATCGGTCATTTCCCCGCAGGGGACGCCGGAAGCGCGCGATCGCCGCCGCGATGCCGGCGATCACCAGGACCAGCGCGATCCAGGCCACGGCCGCTGCGTTCTCGCCGCCCGAACGATCGCCCCAGCGCGCGAGGCGCATGGGCAGATCGCGGCCGAAGGTGTAGAGCAGCGGCCGGTAGGCGAGCGCGTAGAGCACCGAAGCGGCCCCCAGCAGCGCCAGCAGCCGCACCGCCAAGGACGATCGCCGCGCCAGCGGCGTCAGGTCGATGAGGCTGTAGCCGTGGATCGTCGCCGCAAAGCCCAGCAGCACGCCGCCCCACTCCGCGTCCACCACGGTCACGGCGGTGCAGGTCAGGACCACGGTGACCACCGCGATCTCTCCGGCCTGCCGCCATTGGTGGTGCGCCGCATGTCCCGCGCCCGGAATCAGCGCCAGCAGGCACGGTCCGACCCAGCGAACGTCCGCCGGGGCCACCCTCGAGCGCAGCAGCCGACGTCGCCGATGCGCCGAGAGCATATCGGTCGGCATCGCGCCCGGCGAGCGCGGCGGCGCGATTGCGATCAACGTACCCAGGGTGAAGCTCCACCGGCAGGTGCGGCAGATGCCATCCCCGAGCGAGCATCGATTGCGGCAGTGCGGGCATTCCATGCGTGGCGCTCACCGTTGGCGCCGCTGCTCGACCACCGGCGCGAGCTGCACCGGCGGGACCGGCTCGAAGGATTCGGCGGTCGGCTCGCTGGCGGTGAGGGTGCCGACGATGCGCTCGAGCAGTCGCGCGTAGGCCAGGCAGCCCGGCCCCTTGGCGCCGCTGACCCGCGCCTTGACGGTGCCGTCGGCGAGGATCTCGATCTCGATGGCGTGCTCGTCCATCTCAGCCACCGAAGCGTTTGACGTGGAGCTTGATGGTCTGGTCGGGCGCCTGTTCCTCGTGCACGGTGACGAAGCCCTGGGCGCCGAGTTCGTCGGCGAGCCGCCGGTACACGTACTGCTGGACCACGCGTTGCGAGATCTCGCGGCCGATCGCGGCGAGCTCGGCCTTGGCCAGGCTGCCGTGCACCGCGGTCTTGAATCGCCCGCGGGCATCCTTGCTGAAGGTCACGCGCACGCCCTGGCGTTCGATGACGATCGACTGGTCGCGGCCCATCGTGTCCGCCACCGCGTCGACATGATCGACCTCGATGTCGACGCAGGTGCCGCCGGCGAACTGCTTCTCGCGGATGGATTCCGCGACCTGGGTGTAACCCATCGCCGCGGCGACCACCGCCACTGACGCGGCGATGGTCGGCCAGCTGGCGATGACCACGGGGGTCAGGACGATGACGCAGCTCATTGGTGGCCTCGCAGGGAAGGTCCGGAAGTCCGGAGGTCCGGAAGTCCGGAATTCGTGGGACATGAAGACAGCGGACATGGGCAACGGATCCGAAGTGCGCCTGCTTTCACGAGAGTTCCGGACTTCCGGACTTCCGGACTTCCGGACTTCCGGACAGTCTTCTTCACAACTCGATCTTGCGCCGCGGCGCATCCACGGCGCCCTCGCGGAAGGTCGCCGGTCGAGCGCGGCCGGTCGCCCATTCGCGCAGGCGGGTGATCTCGGTCTCCATGGTCTTGGAGAGCGGCACGGTTTCGCGCAGCGCGCGGTCGATGTGTGCGGTGGCGATGTCGCCGCCCGCGGCGAAGGCCTCGAACAGCGCGGCGACGATCGCCTGCTCGATCTCGGCGCCGCTGAAGCCGTTGGCCGCCTGGGCCAGGCGTTCGAGGTCGAAGGCCTTGGGGTCGCGGCCGCGACGGTCGAGATGGATGGCGAGGATGTCGCGGCGTTCGCCAGCGTTGGGCAGGTCGACGAAGAACATCTCGTCGAAGCGGCCCTTGCGCAGCAGTTCGGGCGGCAGGTCCGAGATGTCGTTGGCGGTGGCGATGACGAACACGCTCGACGACTTCTCGGACAGCCAGGTCAGGAAGGTGCCGAACACGCGGGCGGTGGTGCCGTTGTCCGATCCCGACGACTTGGTTCCGGCCAGGGCTTTGTCGATCTCGTCGAGCCACAGCACCACCGGCGCCACCGATTCGGCGACCTGCAGCGCGCGTCGCATGTTCTCCTCGGACGAGCCCATCAGGCTGCCGAACATCCGCCCGACATCGAGGCGCAGCAGCGGCATGCGCCACATGCTGGCCACGGCCTTCGCGCACAGGCTCTTGCCGCAGCCCTGGATGCCGAGCAGCAGCACGCCTTTGGGCGGCGGCAGGCCGAAGGTCCGCGCCTTGTCGGTGAAGGCCAGGGCGCGATTGGCCAACCACTGCTTGAGCTGGTCGAGCCCGCCGACCTGCGAGATCGCGGTGTCGACATCGTAGTAGTCGAGCAGGCCGCTCTTGCGGATGATCTGGCGCTTCTCGGCGAACACGCTCTCGATGTCGTCGGCGGTCAGGCTGCCATCGTTGACGATGGTCTTGGCGAAGACGTTCTCGGCCTCGTTGAGGGTCAAGCCGAGCGCGGCCTTGAGCAGCTGTTCGCGCGAGTCCGCGTCGAGCCCGAGCCGCACGTTCGGCTGGCCCTCGACCTCGGCGACGATGCGATCGAGCAGGCCCGAGAATTCCGCCTGACCGGGCAGCGGGAAATCGACCACCGTGACCTCCTTCTCGAGGTCGGGCGGCAACTGCATCAGCGGCGACACCAGCACCACCGTCTTGTAGCTGTCCTTGATCGCGATCGCGGTCTCCTTGAGTTTGCGCACCACCGCGAAGTTGTTGGCGGTCAGGAAGGGGTGCAGGTCCTTGAACAGGTAGAGCGCCGGTTCGACGTGGGCGACGACCTCGTCGAGGGCGATGGCGGGATCCTTGCTGGCGTTGCCGCGGCTGCGCCCGTTGGGACTGACCTGCGCCTGCACCAGGCCGGTCGAGAACGACCACTCCCACACCCGCTTGCCGCGCTTGGCGGCGACCGCGGCCAGCCATTGCTGCACGCGCTGCTCCTCCCAGGAGACGATGTAGATCACGGGATAGCGCGCGCGGATCAGCACCTCGATGCCGTCGAGGGTCGATTGCGCGCAGGTGTCGCGGTCGCTCATGATCCGAACCTCAGTTCGTCGCGCAGACGGTCGAAGCAGGTCAACAAGGCAGGGGACGCGGAATCGACGCAGACCCTACCGGCGGGGTCGATGGTGAGCTCGTCGCTCGCGGCGTCGTCGCGCCGATCGTCCGCCGACTGCACGCTCCAGGGC
>JACDEC010000716.1 GCA_013816645.1 Planctomycetota bacterium | reverse complement strand
GCGCTGGCGCGCGACGGCGAGCGGGTGCGATGCGCGGTGGCGCTCGACGCGCCATCGGCGCGCGCGGCCTGGCCGACGCTCGAGATCCACAGTCACCTCGACGAAGCCGATCTGCCCATCCGCATCGAACACAACCACCCCGACCGCCGCGCCGGCTGGTTCCTCGAGCGCCCGTGGGTCGATGGCGCGGCGCGCGCGACCGTGAACTGGATCCTTGCCGCGCGCACCATGCTGCACGACTGGGGCATCCACCACCGGCTCGCGGCGGCCAGGACCGGGCGCATCCAGCTCATGGGCTTCGAGAGCAACAACCCCCTGCACCTCGATTCGCCGCCGCATTGGCATCTCATCCACTACCTGCCCGGCGCCGACGGCACGATCACCCACGATGCTCCGGGCTCGCAGGTCCCGCACTTCTACCTCGACGAACGCGGTCGGATCGTCGCCAACGCCGAGTACATCATGGCGATGCCCGAGCGCTGCCGTCGCCTCGGACCGGGCGAAGCCATGCGCTTCGCGCAGCGCGACGGCGCGCCGCTCTTCAGCCTGGTCATCAGCGCCGGCGGTGGTCTCCGCGTGCTCGGTGCGCACGGCCAGCCGCTCTACGAGCTGATCGGTGCCGAATCCGATGGCGACGCGCGCAACGCGGTGTCGATCCGGCGCGGCAGCGAGAGCGCCCCCTTCGCCGTGGTGCGAGCCATCGACGACACGTCCCAGGGCGAGCTGCGCCTGCAGGTCGCCCGCGCGGATGGCCACAGCAGCGACGAATGCTGGCGCTACGACCCGCTAATCGGGCGAGCGGCGAAGGTCTGATTCAGCGCAGGACGGCCCGCACCACCGCGCCACCGACGTCGGTGAGTCGGAAGTCGCGGCCCTGGAAGCGGTAGGTCAGGCGGGTGTGGTCGATGCCAAACAGGTGCAGCATGGTGGCGTGCAGGTCGTGGACGCTGACCGGCTGGTCGACGGCGTGGTAACCGAGTTCGTCGGTGGCGCCGTGGCTGATGCCGGGTTTGATGCCGCCGCCGGCCATCCACAGGGAGTAGCCGCGGATGTGGTGGTCGCGGCCGTCGCCCTGGGCCATCGGCGTGCGGCCGAACTCGCCGCCCCAGATGACCAGGGTATCGTCGAGCATGCCGCGCTCCTTGAGGTCGCTGATCAGCGCCGCCGAAGCCCGGTCGGTGAGCCCGGCGGTGGTCGCCGTGCCGGCCTTGACCCCGCCGTGATGGTCCCAACCGCGGTGGTAGAGCTGGATGAAGCGCACCCCGCGTTCGGCTAGGCGCCGGGCGAGCAGGCAGTTGCCGGCGAAGCTGCCGTCCGGCCCCGTGGTGCCGTAGCGCTCGAGCACGTGCGCGGGTTCGTCCGAGCAGTCGATCAGCGACGGCACGCTGTCCTGCATGCGGAAGGCCATCTCGTACTGGCTGTCGCGCGTGGCGATCTCCGGGTCGTCGACCAGAGCGTCGTGCGCGCGGTCGAGCGCGGTGACCGCGTCGACCACCGCGCGCTGCTGGGCCCGCGACACGCCGGGTGGGCGCTGGACGTAGAGCACCGGTTCGCCGGCCGAACGGAAATGCACGCCCTGGAACCGGCCGGGCAGGAAGCCGCTGTGCCATTGGCGCGCGGCGATCGGCTGGTTCTGCCCGCCGCCGGCCGAGACCAGCACCACGAAGCCGGGCAGGTCGGCGCAGGCGCTGCCCAGCGCGTAGTTCAGCCACGCGCCCATGCTCGGACGACCGGCGATGGTCGAACCGGTGTTGAGGAAGGCGTGGGCGGGATCGTGGTTGATCGCCTCGGTGTGCATCGAACGCACGATGCAGATGTCGTCGGCGATCGCGCCGATGTGCGGCAGGATCCCGGAGATTTCCTGACCCGACGTCCCCCAGCGCCGGAACGGGTGCTGCGGAGCGAGGACCTTGAGCGCCTGGCCCTGCAGCTGGGCGATCGGCTGACCCGTGGTGAACGACGCGGGCATCGCTTGACCGTCGAGCGCGGCGAGCGCGGGTTTGTGGTCGAACAGCTCGAGGTGCGAGGGGCCGCCGGCCATGCACAGGTGGATGA
>JACDEC010000715.1 GCA_013816645.1 Planctomycetota bacterium | reverse complement strand
CCCCGGCCCCGCGCGCCACTGCCATCCCCAGGCGCGCGCCGCCTTCGACCGCGGCGAACGACCGCGCCAGGGACAGCGCGACTCGCTGCGCGAACGGCGAATGGGCCTCGGCGCGCAGGCGCTTGACCAGCTTGCCGGTATCGATGTCGACCGGGCAGGCGCTGGCGCACAGGCCGTCGGTGGCGCAGGTGTCGAGCGCGTGCCAGCCGTAAGCGCCCTCGAGGCTGGCGAGCAGCGCGGGATCCTCGCCGCTGCCGACCAGGCGCGCGCGCTCTCGGCGCACGACGATGCGTTGGCGCGGGGTCAGGCTGACGTCGCGGCTCGGGCACTTGGCTTCGCAGAAGCCGCACTCGATGCACTTGTCGACCTCGTCCTCGACGACCGGCAGCGGCTTGAGGTCCTTGAGGTGCGCGCGCGGATCGCGGTTGATGACCACGCCGGGATTGAGCACGCCGTCGGGATCGGCGAGGCGCTTCAGCTCGCACATCACCGCGTAGGCCTCGGGGCCCCATTCGGCCTCGACGAACGGCGCCATGTTGCGCCCGGTGCCATGCTCGGCCTTGAGCGCGCCGTCGTAGCGCTCGACCACCAACTCGACCAGTTCGCTGACGAAGCGGTGGTAGCGCTCGATCTCGCCCGAGTCGCTGAACGCCTGGCTGACCACGAAGTGGAGGTTGCCGTCCTTGGCGTGGCCGAAGATGATCGCGTCGTGGTAGTGGTGGCGGCGGAAGAGGTCCTGCAGGTCGCCGATCGCCGGCGCCAGGCGATCGACGGGGAAGCAGACGTCCTCGAGGATCACCGAGGTGCCGCGCGCGCGCACCGCGCCGACCGAGGGGAACATGCCCTTGCGGATCTTCCACAGCGCGGCCTGTTCGTAGGCGTCGGCGGTGAAGCGCGCGGGATGCAGCGGCGCGAGCTCCATCAGCAGGGGACCCGCGCGCTCCAGGCGCGCGTCGACCTCGACCGCGTCGCGGCCATGGAACTCGACGAGCAGCGCCGCGGCGCCGTCGCCCAGCGCGGCGATCCAGTCCGGCGCGCCCTTGTTGGTTTCGACCGAACGCAGCGCGGCGCGGTCCATGATCTCGATCGCCGCCGCGCCGGCCTGGGTCAGCGGGGCTATGGCGCGCGCCGCGTCGCCGATGGTGGCGAACGCCAGCATCGCGGTGCGCTTGGCCGGCAGGTCGGGCACGGTGCGCAGGGTCGCCTCGGCGATGAAGGCCAGGGTGCCCTCCGAACCGACGAGCAGGTGACGGAAGATCGACACCGCGTCGCCATGGTCGAGCAGGGCGTTGAGCGCGTAGCCCGTGGTGTTCTTGCGCCGGTACTTCGCGCGGATGCGCGCGACCAGCGCGTGGTCGGCTTCCAGCCGGCGCTTGAGCGCGAGCAGGCCGCTGGCCAGCGCTGGGGCGAGGGCGTGGAAGCGCGCGTCGGCGTCGTGCGCGGCGGTGTCGATGCAGGTGCCGTCGGCGAGCACGAAGACCAGCGACTCGAGGGTGTGGTAGGCGTTCTCGACCACGCCGCAGCACATCCCGCTCGAGTTGTTGGCGACGATGCCGCCGATCATGCAGCTGGCGATCGACGCGGGATCCGGGCCCATCTTCGCCGCATACGGTTTGAGCGCGGCGTTGACCGTCGCGCCGATCACCCCGGGCTGGGCGCGCACCCGCGCGCCGCCGTCGATCACCTCGAGCCGGCGCCAGTGGCGGCCGACGTCGACCAGGATGCCGTCGGTGATCGCCTGGCCCGACAAGCTGGTCCCACCGGCGCGCACCGCGATCGGGATGCCGCGGTTGCGCGCCAGGCGCAGCAGCGCCTGGACCTCGGCGATCGAGTCGGGCTGGGCGACGGCCTGGGGGATCAGCCGGTAGAACGAGGCGTCGCTGGCCCAGGCGATGCGCGCGATCGGATCGGTCAGGATGCGTTCCGGCGCGAGGATCGCCTCGAGCGCACGGCGCAGGCCCGGATCGGTGGGAGTTGCGGTGGCCACGGGTGGTCGACGGTATCCGCGGCGCGGGAGCGGACCAGCGCGAGCGCTCGCGACCGTGCTGGCAACCCAGG
>JACDEC010000714.1 GCA_013816645.1 Planctomycetota bacterium | reverse complement strand
GCACGCATCAGCGTGCCCGCGCGGGCACGCGCGCCGGCGCCGGCGGTGCCCGCGCCAGCACTCGCGCGCGCGTCGGCGACAGCGGCTAAAGTGGAGAGGCCGGCTTCCGCTGCTGCCCTTTTAGTCGCCCCGCCGGCGCCGGCCGCGGCACCGATCCCCCCGGTGCCGGTGGTGTCCGGCCTGATGGTCGACGGCGAGGATTACCGCGCCGAGTTGGGCCCGCGCCGCTACCGCGTGCGTGGCCTGACGCGCAACGCCGACGCGGCCGTGCTCAAGGTCGGTCTGCGGCTGACGGTGGGCGGCGCCGGCGGGGAGTTCTTCCATCAGGACACGGTGGACCTGTGCCAGGCCAAGCAGCGCAGCGCCTTCGTGGCGGCTGCGGCCGAGGCGACCAGGGCCGACGCCGAGGCGATCCGCGCTGACCTGGGCACGCTCCTGGACTGGTGCGAGATCGCGGTGGAGTCGCACCGGCGTGCTGCCGCCGCGCCCAAAGGCGCCGAGCGCCCACCGCTGTCGGCCGAGGATGAGGCCGCCGGCCGCGCGTTCCTGACCACGCCGCATCTCTTGGACCGCATCGCGGCCGACTACGACGCCTGCGGGGTCGTCGGGGACGCCGCGCCCAAGCTGGTCTCGTACCTGTGCGCGGTGTCGCGCAAATTGGAGCAGCCGCTGGCCGTGCTGACCATGGCGCCCAGCGCCGCGGGCAAGACCAGTCTCCAGGACGGCACCCTGGCGTTCGTCCCCGAGGAGGACCGGCTGTGCCTGTCGGCGATGACCGGCCAGGCGCTGCACTACATCGAGGAGGACCTGTCGCACCGGGTTCTGGCGATCGCCGAGGAGGAAGGCGCCAGTCGGGCGGCATACAGCCTCAAGCTGCTGCAATCCGAGGGCAAGCTATCGCTGGCCGTGCCGGTGAAGGATCCCGAGAGCGGGCAGATCACCACGCGCATCCGCGAGGTGCGCGGCCCGGTGGCGCTGTTCTTGACCACCACGGCGGCGCAGATTGACGAGGAGTTGGCCAACCGCTGCATCGTGTTGACGGTCGACGAGAGCGCCGAGCAGACTGCGCTGGTGCATCAGGCGCAGCGCGAGCGCGAGACGCTTGGCGGGCTGATGCAGCGCAGCCGCGCGGCCGCCATCCGGCGGCTGCACCAGAACGCGCAGCGGCTGCTGGAACCGGTGGCGATCGTCAACCCGTACGCGCGCTTCCTGTCGTTCCGGGCCGATCGGCCGCGCACCCGGCGCGACCACATGAAATACCTCAGCCTCATCCGCGCGATCACCTACCTGCATCAGCATCAACGACCGCGGCACGTCGTGCAGGTCGAGGGGCGCGAGGTCGTCTACATCGAGGTCGCCCTGGAGGACATCGCCGCGGCGAACGCCCTGGCCGCGGCGATCCTGGGCCGGTCGCTGGATGAACTCGCGCCGCAGACGCGGGCGCTGCTGGGGCACCTGCATCGTCTGGTGACGGCGCGCGCCGCGACCGAGGGCCGGCAGCGTGCGACCGTCCGCTTCACGCGGCGCGAGATCCGCGAGGCGATCGGCTGGAGCCCGGACCAGGTCGACATCCATCTCGCACGGCTGGAGCGGTTGGAGTACGTCTGTGCGCATCACGGCGGCCAGGGTGCCCGCTACGTCTATGAACTCATCTACGACGGCCAGGGCCAAGCCGGCGAGGCGTTCGTGATGGGCTTGGCTGAGGTGGCGACGATCGCCGCGCAGGCGGCGGCGCCCACGGCTGCGACCTCCGCTTCCGAGGGGTCCACCCCCGACCTCCGAGCCGGCTCCGACTCCGTTCCGTGGGGGGTCCGGGTGGGATCCGTGGGCGCCGACAGAGAGCCAGAAGACGGCGCCATCCCGGATATCGTGGTGATCGATCCGGATGGTGACGATGGCGAGGCTCCGGGGGGTATCTCGAACGGCGCTGCGTCATCGTATCATACCCATGACGTCACTCCTGGATCCGCCGCGCAGCGTCTCGCGATTGGCGGTGAGGCGTGAGCGCCGCGGACGCCGTCGGCGGCGCCGCTGGCGCCAGCGGCGCCGCTGGCGCCAGCGA
>JACDEC010000169.1 GCA_013816645.1 Planctomycetota bacterium | reverse complement strand
GCGTTCGACGCCGGCCTTGCCCAGCCGTTCGAGGCGGTCGAGCGAGCCGCAGTTGACCAGTACGCCCTGATCGACCGCCTGGCCCATCTCAGCGTCGGTCATGTTGTTCTCGGTGTAGAGCACCCATCCCGGCGAGAGACCGAGGCGCAGGGCCAGCGCGACCTCGCCGGGCGAGACCGCGTCGATGCCGAAGCCTTCGTCGACCAGCACCCGGGCGACCGCCGGGCAGGGGTTGGCCTTGATCGCGTAGAGCGGCCGGAACGGCCGGTAGGAGACGCAATCCTTCAGCGCTCGTGCGCGCCTGCGCACCAGGTCGAGATCGTAGACGTAGAGCGGGCTGCCGAAGCGCTTGATCAGGTCGGCGGGGCGGAGGGCGGGCATGGGCCGGCGATGATCGCGGGCGCGCGGTACCCGCAAGCAGCCTTGCCCGACGCCCAGTTTGATCGACGTCCTTCGTTCATCCCGCCATGCTGCGCTCCGCTAACGTGCCCTGTCCTCGGCCGGGGCGGCCTTCCGGTAGGGCACTGTCGCTGCGCTTGCACCCGGCCGGTGGGCCGGGCGCGCGTGGCCGCGCGTGGCTTAGGCGTAGGGCCCAGCGCCGTGGGTGGTCGGGGTCAGGTCGAGCGAGCCTTCGGCGACCTCCTCAAACTTGACCGAGACCTTGGTCGAGACGCCCGGCTCGTTCTGGGTGATGCCGTAGATCGCGTCGGCGTGCTTCATCGTGTTCTTGTTGTGGGTGATGACGATGAACTGCGAGTCGCGGACGAACTCGCGCAGCATGTTGCAGTAGACGTCGGTGTTCGAGTCGTCGAGCGGCGCGTCGACCTCGTCGAGGATGCAGAACGGGCTGGGCTTGGACTGGTAGACCGCGAAGAGCAGGGCGATCGCGGTCAGCGCCTTCTCGCCGCCCGAGAGCTGGGTGATGATCTTCGGGTGCTTGCCCGGCGGCTGGGCCATGATCTCGATGCCGGCTTCGAGCAGGTCGATCTTCTGCACCGTGCCGTCGGGCAGCGTCTCCTGGGTTTCGAGCAGCAGGTCGGCCTTGCCACCGTTGAACAGCTTGCGGAACAGCGCCTGGAAGTTGGCGCGCACCTCGCGGTAGGTGTCCTGGAACAGCTTGCGGCTGATGTCGTTGATGTGCTCGATGATCTCGGTGAGCTTGGCCGAGGCGTTGCCGAGGTCGGCGAACTGCTTGTCGAGGAACGCTTCGCGCGCCTGGACCTCCTCCAGCTCGTCGATCGCGGCGAGATTGACCGGGCCGATCTCGGCGAGCTCCTTCTCGGTGTCGACCAGCTGCTTGCGCAGCGCGGGCCAGTCCGCGTCCTCGGGACGCTGGTAGTTGGTGAAGGCGTCGGCGAGGTCGAACTGGTAGTCCTCGAGCACGCGCGCGGCCAGCCCTTCGAGGCGGACCTTGGCTTCGCCGGCCTTGAGTTCGACCTGCTGCTTCTCGGCGTCGATGCCGCGGCCGCGGCCCTGCAGGGCGCGCAGCTCCTGGCGGCGCTCCTCGATGTCGTTGCGCAGACGGTCGCGTTCGCCGAGCACCCCGGCGGCGCCCTCGGCGAAGCGGTTGAACTGCTCGCTGGCCGCGGCGTAGATCGCGGCGTTCTCGGCCTGCTGGGCCTTGAGCTCCTCGCGCTTCTGGGCGTGACCGGCCAAGCGGCGCTCGCGATCGCCGCGCTGGTCCTCCTGCTCCTGGATCGCGCGGCTGATGTGGCCGAGCTGGTTGCGCAGCGCTTCCTGGCGCTCCTGGGTGGTGGCCAGGTCGACGCGCAGGTTGTTGACCTCTTCCTGCAGCTGGTTGCGCTGCGCCGCCTTGGCGGTGAGCCGGCTGGAGATCTGCTCGATCTCGCCGGCGAGCGTGCGGTTGACCGCGCCGAACCACTCGTCCTGCCCGGTGAGCTCCTTGGCCTCGGCATCGAGCTTGGCGATCTCGCTGGAGATCTCCTCGAGCTCGGCGCCGAACGACGAGGCGCCCTCTTCGAGGTGGATGCGGTCGCGCTCGGCCTTCATCAGCTGGGCCTTGGCCTCGCCGGCGTTGCGGTCGGTGGCCTGGATCGCCTTGCGCAGGTCCTCGACCGCCAGCGACAGGTCGAAGCCCTGCTTCTTGGCGGCGTCGCGCGCCTGGCCGACGCTCAGCCGGCGCTTGGACAGCTCGGCGAGCGCCTCTTCGGACTTGCGGATCTCGTTCTTGCGGCTGACCAGGCCGCCGCCGTCGCCGCCCTGCTGGCGGCCGCCGGTCATCGCGCCGCCGGCGTTGATCACGTCGCCGTCGATGGTCACCAGTCGGCAGCCCAGGCGCAGCTTGCGGCGCAGGGCGATGGCGTCGTCGAGGCTCTCGACCACCAGCACGTTGCCGAGCAGGAACTCGAAGGCGTTGCGGTACTCGTCGGCGTACTCGATCAGCCGGCTGGCGACGCCGACCACGCCCTTCTCGCGCAGCGCCTCGCGCGGCACGCGCTCGCCGCCCTGGATGTCGTCGAGCGGCAGGAAGGTGGCGCGACCGCGGCGCTCGCGCTTGAGGAAGTCGATGGCGTCCTTGGCGGCGTGCTGGGTCTCGGTGACGATGTTCTGGGCCTGCGATCCCAGCGCGACCTCGATGGCGACCACGTAGTTGTCGGGGACGCGGCAGAGGTCGGCGACCATGCCGCGGATGCCCGGCATCTTGTCCATGTGCTGGAGCACGTCCTTGACCCCGCGGAACACGCCTTCGGCGCGCCGTTCCTGCTCCTGCAGCAGGCGCATGCTGGTCTCGAAGCGCGCTTCGCTGTGGCGGATGTCGTTGAGCTCGGCATCGAGCCGGGTGCCCTCGGCGAGCGCGGTCTCTCGCGCGCGGATGCCGTCGTCGAGCCGGGTGTGCAGGTCGGCGGCCTGGACGATGATGCCGTCGAGCTGGCCGCGGGTGTGCTTCTCGGCCTCCTGGGCGGTGGCCAGGGCGCCGAGCTGGCCGCCGCTGCGCTCCTCGAGCCGGCGTCGGCGGTCGCCGGTGGCGACGCGGCTGGAATCGAGCCGGCTCTTCTCGGCGGCGATGCGCGCGAGGTCGCGCAGGCATTCGACCTGCTTGGATTTGCGGGTCTCGACCTCGGCGATGAGCGCATCGGCCTCGGCGAGCACGCGGTCGAGGATCTCGCGCTTCTCGCGGTAGACCTCGGTCAGCGCGGTGTCGCCGCCGGTGCCACCGGTGCCGGCGTCGGCCAGGCCCTGCTCGGCGCGCGCCTTCTCCTCGCTGAGTCCGGCGATGCGCCCGCCGATGGCGACCAGCGCCTGCTTGTCCTCGGCTTCGTGCTGGTCGATCTCGACCAGCCGGTACTTGGCGTCGCGCGCCTTGGATTCGGAGACGTCGCGCCGGCTCTGGGCGTCGCCGCGCTGCTGTTCGAGTTCGCGGGCCTGGGCTTCGAGCGTGACCAGCCGGGTATCGGCTTCGATCAGCGCGGCCTCGAGCCCGCCGATGCCGGCGGCGAGCTCGGCGGAGCGTCCGGACAACTCGTCGCCGCGGCCGGCGAGCTCGGCGAGCTCCTTGGTCAGCTTGCCGTACTCTTCCAACGCGAAGGCCAGGCGCAGTTCGCGCAGCTGTCCGGTCAGCTCGCGGTAGCGCAATGCCGCCGCGGCCTGGCGGGTGACCGCCTTGACGCGCCGGCGCACCTCGGCGAGCACCTCGCCGATGCGCTGGAGATCGAGTTCGACGCGCTCGAGCTTGCGCAGCGCCACCTTGCGGCGCGCCTTGTAGCGCGAGATCCCCGCGGCCTCCTCGAGGATGGCGCGGCGGTCCTTGGTGTTGGCGTCGACGATGAAACCGACCCGGCCCTGCTCGATCACGCTGTAGGCGGACGTGCCGATGCCGGTGTCCATGAACAGTTCTTTGATGTCCTTCAAGCGGCACGGCTTGCCGTTGAGGAAATAGCCGCTCTGACCATCGCGGCTGAGCCGCCGGGTCATCGCGACCTCGTCGCCTTCGATGCCGAGGTGCCCGCCGAGCTGGTCGAGCACCAGGGTGACCTCGGCGAACGCCATCGCGCGGCGCGAGGAGCAGCCATTGAAGATCACGTCGGTCATGT
Source organism: Planctomycetota bacterium (assembly GCA_013816645.1). GTDB lineage: Bacteria > Planctomycetota > UBA11346 > UBA11346 > UBA11346 > JACDEC01. The sequence goes on along the minus strand of JACDEC010000169.1, from coordinate 2,501 downwards.
CCTCGCCGCGCAGGGCCTTGGCCGACTGCTCGCCGATTACCCACTTGATCGAATCGACGATGTTCGACTTGCCGCAGCCGTTCGGACCGATGACGGCGGTGATGCCGTTCTCGAAGTCGAACTCCATGCGGTCGGCGAACGACTTGAAGCCGTAGGTCTCCAGTCGTTTGAGCCGCATGCGCCTCCCACCCGGCGGTCTGCCGGATGGGAGGACAGGCTAGGCCGCCATGGTGAGTGGCAAGGGCATCCGCCGGAGGTCAGCCGCCGGCAGCGCCCCCACCGCTGGATCCGCCGGTGGTGCCTCCACCCGAGCCGCCGGTGGTGCCTCCACCCGAGCCGCTGGTGGTGCCGCCGCTGGTGCCCGAACCCGGGGTGGTGTTGATTCCGCCGCTCGAGTCGCTTGTGGTGCCGCCGCTGGTGCCCGAACCCGGGGTGGTGTTGATTCCACCGCTCGAGTCGTTGGTGGTACCGACGCTGGTGCCCGAACCGGGTGTGGTCACCACGCCGCCGGTATCCTCGCTGCCGGCTCCGGTGCTGGTGCCACTGCCGGGGGTGAGATTCACTCCACCCGTCTGCTCAGAGCCAACGCCGGTGGTGGTTCCTGAACCTGGAGTGGTCGTGAAGCCTCCGGAGGAGTCGCGTCCGGCGCCGCCGGTCACCGTCTGCCCGAGTTGGCCGCCGGGAGTCCCGGTGAACCCCCCCGAGGAATCTCGCCCGATGCCACCGGTCACCGCCGGATTGGGGTTGCCACCGTTGGCATTGCCGCCGGTGGTACCGTTGCCCACCGAACCGCCAGCTCCCGAGTCGGATGGGGTGAACGATGGCCCGCTCCCGCCTGGGACCAGGATGCTGCGCCGATCATCGGTGCGCAGGCCATACCCGTAGGTGGACCCGGAAGGCTGGCCCGACGCGGCAGCCGGGGTGTTCGGCCGCTCGGTCGGATTGGGGCCGGCGCCGACCCGTTCGACGCGTTCACGGTGACGATTGCGCACCTGCTGATCCTTCTCGTCCTCGCGCATCTGCGCCGCCGCGTCGCGATCGGCCTGGTCTTGATCGCTCTGGTCGGCCGCATCGCTGTCAGTGCCCGACGACGTTCCCGTGGTCACCGGCACGCTGCCGCCATCCGACTCGGCTTGGGGAGGTGCGGGTGGCGGGTTGCCGTCGCCGATGCCGACATTGGTGAAGCGGGCCATCGGCGCCGAATCACCGGCTCCGGCGCTGGAACCCGACGCGTCCTCCGCTGGGTTGGCTGGTCGGTTTCCGTCGAGCATATCGCTGCGACCGTCATCGTAGAAACGGTCGAGCGAGCGCTCGGAGGCCGCGGTCGGGTCTGGTGAGGTCGACATTTCAGCGCCGTAGCTGCAGGCCGCCACCGAGGCAGCCAGCGCCGTGAGCGTTCCGCTGAGCAGGAATGAGCGTTTCATAAGAGATCCTCGCGGGGGTGGGAAGTGGGCGAACCGCGTTACGGTCCATTCAGCATTATGCCTGGCTCGAGTCGACGGTCGGCATGCGATCTCGGCGTCTTGTGCGGCCTGGCGACCGCGCGAGCATCGCACAATGCCCGTAGTTCCCGTGACCGCGCTCGCCCACTTCGCTGGGCTGACCATGCCTGACTACGCGACGCCGGGCGCCGCCGGCCTCGATCTCCAAGCCGCCTGCGCGCAGCCCATCATCCTGCAGCCGGGCATGCGCACCCTGGTGCCGACCGGATTGGCGATCGCGGTGCCGCCGGGCTTCGAGGCGCAGATCCGGCCCCGTTCCGGCTTGGCGCTCAAGCACGGCATCACCTGCCTGAACAGCCCGGGTACGATCGACAGCGATTACCGCGGTGAGGTGCAGGTGATCCTCGCCAACCTCGGCAGCGAGCCCTTCACCATCGAACGCGGCATGCGCATCGCCCAACTGGTGCTGGCGGCCTATGCACGGGTGGAATGGCAGCGCGTGGAGGCGCTCGATGGGACGGCGCGCGGTGCGGGAGGGTTCGGATCGACGGGGGTGGGATGACGACGGTGGACGCGCCGGGAGCGTGGATGTCGCCCGCTCCCGCGTGGCGATCGGGGCCGTAGCCATGCGCATCCTCGCCGACTGCGGCAATTCTACGGTCAAGCTCGCGCTCGCCCAGGATGGCGGGGTGTGGGTCCAGGAGCGGGTGGCGGTGGACGCGCCCGCGTTCGCGGCCTTCGTCGCGCGTCACGGTGGCGCGCTCGATGCTGCCGTGGTGTTGCCGGGCGCGCAGCGATCGGCCGAAGTCTTCGCGACCTGGTGGGCGCGTGAAGGCGCCGGCAAACCGCTGCTGCGCATCGGGCACGAGCTGCCGCTGCCCGATCTCGGTCAGTATCCCGGTTGCGGCGCCGACCGCATCGTCGCCGGGCTCGCGGCGTGCGCGCAGGAACGCCACGACGTGGTGGTCGTCGACGCTGGCACCGCCACGACCCTCACGGCGTGGCGCTGCACCGGCAGGGGTCGATTGCTCGGCGGTCTCATCCTGCCGGGAGCGCAGG